>JAYUXA010000305.1:0-2631 GCA_043753245.1 Chitinophagaceae bacterium | reverse complement strand
CTTTTCGGAAATTTCTTTTCTCCGTACACCAATCTAAGTCCTGGAATACTATTATTGTTACACAGATTTCGGGAAAGAATCAGGCCCATTACGATGGTTGTATCCGATCTGCTATTTTTCGCGGTTACCAGTTTCCATTGAAAGGAAATGTTCAACCGGTTCTAAGACTTACCACTAATGAGAATCAAAATGTTGTTAATTTTGCCCAACTGCATCATTTATCCAATTATCGCAAGGTGGTATTGTTTGAATTTGCCCCTCTAAGTGGACAGTCTGCCTTAACTCCTGCACAGGCAATGGAAATTGCTGAAAGATTAATTCTGATGAATGCTGCTGTCATCCTGTCTTCTGCCAATAAAATAACGCATCTGAATCCTGCTATTATTGATGGTAGTAATTTATCTATACGGGAAACAGCAGGTTTAACACACTTTTGTTCTTTCCTGATCGGTTGCTCGAGCGGTATTACCTGGCTTAGTACTTCAGATGCCGGTAAAAGATTACCGATGGTTCAACTTTTAAATCCCCGGGCAAACTGGATTAATCCGATCTCCCGCGATTTTTCCCGCTTTGAAATAGATGACACTGGATTGATTGAACTCTATAATTTTAATACGGAGTCGGTAATTGAATGTGTAAATGAAGCGCTGGTTGATTTTGAGGGTACTAAACGAAAATATCATCAACAGCTCCCCCTGCATTTTAAAACGACCATAAGTATCGTCTACAATCTATTGTGTTACCTCGAATTCAGAGCAATTTTTAAACATATCCGTATTAACAGGCAGGTGTATGGCACCCGGTTGGCCTTTTATAAAGAAGTTGCAACAGGCTTTTTGATTTTTCCATTTCGACTTACCTATAATTTTTTTAGAAAAGGATCTAAGATCAGGAATTGAGTTTCTTTTTATTTTGAAAAATAATTTCTTCTTCCATCATTTCATTCACCAGCATATCAAGAGAATATTTGGGTTCCCAACCTAATTGAATCTTAGCTTTAGTGGCATCGCCAATTAAAAGATCTACTTCTGCCGGACGAAAGTACCTCGGATGAATTCCTACAATCTGCTTTCCCGTTTCCAGTTGGTACAAGAGATTACTGCAGGAATCAATATATCCTTTTTCTTCCAGGCCGATACCTTTAAATTTTAATGTTATACCTGCATACCGGAAACACATGATCACAAAATCCCGGACAGAAGTAGTGATCCCAGTGGCTAGTACATAATCTTCAGGGATGTCTTGCTGAAGCATCAGCCACATACCTTCCACATAATCCTTTGCATGCCCCCAATCTCTTTTTGCATCCAGATTACCCAGCTGCAGCAGTTCTCCTGTGCCATTGAGTATCTGCGAGATTCCGATGGTTATTTTACGGGTCACAAAGCTTTCTCCACGGATGGGACTTTCATGATTGAATAATATTCCGTTCACCGCAAAAATGCCGTAAGCCTCTCTGTAATTGACGGTGATCCAGTAGCCATATAATTTGGCTACCCCGTATGGAGAACGGGGGTAAAATGGAGTGTTTTCTGACTGAGGGATCTCCTGCACTTTTCCATACAGCTCTGAGGTGGAGGCCTGGTAGAACTTCGTTTTATTTTCCAGACCGAGTATCCGGATTCCTTCCAGTATCCTCAAAACACCAATGGCATCTGCATTGGCAGTATACTCTGGTGTCTCAAAACTCACCTGGACATGACTTTGCGCGGCTAAATTGTAAATTTCGTCTGGCTGTGTCTGCTGTATGATCCGGATAAGATTGGAAGAATCGGTCAGATCGCCATAATGCAGATGGAAACGTTCTGACAGAGATTTATCAAAGAAGATGTGATCGATACGATCGGTGTTCATCAATGAACTTCTTCTTTTTACACCATGTACATTATATCCTTTTTTCAATAGCAATTCGGCAAGGTAAGCTCCATCCTGACCAGTGATGCCGGTTATTAAAGCTGTTTTCATCGGCTCATAATTTAATTGGGCGCAAATTAACGTATTTGAATTATCAGATAGATATTTGCTCCATTATATGGATGGTCTTCTTTCTATTATCATCGTCAACTATAAAACACCTGTACTCCTTCTGGCCTGCCTGCAGTCGGTATACGACCAGCCTGCTGTTCTTCCTTTTGAGGTGATTGTAGTGGATAACGACTCCCGGGACGATAGTCAGTCCCTGATCAAACGGGCATTTCCATCTGTCAGCTGGATACAGATGGGCTATAATTCTGGTTTCGCCAGGGCAAATAATGAAGGCATCAGAAAATCTCTTGGAGAAACTGTTCTACTGTTGAACTCTGATACGCTGGTTGAAAATAATGCTATAGATCTTTGTTACCGCTCTTTTGCCCGATCCCGCTATAGTGCCTGCGGCGTCCAGTTGCTGAATGAAGACCGCTCCTTCCAGATCTCGGGTAATTATTTTATGATGGGCGGATTGAATAATCTGCTGCCTCTGCCTTATGTCGGTACAATTATTAAATGGCTGGGAAATGCAGTGCATATTAAAAAACCTCATCTTGCTATAGAAGAGAGAGAAATAGAAGTAGATTGGATCAATGGAGCATTTTTAATGGTTAAAAAATCTGCTATTGCCCATGCGGGGTTGATGGATGAAGATTTTTTTCT
>JAYUXA010000304.1:0-11896 GCA_043753245.1 Chitinophagaceae bacterium | reverse complement strand
AAACATTCTCTGATGCCTGGGCCACTTTCAAATATCTGAATTCAAAAAAAATAATTCCCCAGTTTAATGTTAGTGGCCGCATACCTCCAGCCATGGGTAGAAAGGATGATATAAAAAGGCTGGCAGATTTTGAAGGCTATGCTGAAATGATTGCAACAATGCTTGTTTGGGCAAGAGAACAAGAAAAACTCACATTCTCGATTCTTTCGCCATTTAATGAAACAGATTTGGGTTTTCCTGAAGGGGCAAAATTAGAACCCGAAGATGTTTATCCTGCTGTAAAAGCTATGGTTAAAAAATTAGATGAGTACAATCTTTCCGACATAAAACTTGTACTGATGGATGATACAAGGTTTATACAGGAAAAACTGTCACCTATTATCAGTGACACAACTCTTATAAACCGTGTCATGGCATTTGGCACGCATAGTTACGGAAATGGTGATGAGGCAGAACAAGGCGGGTGGTACGATCAGCCATCTGACTATTACAAAATGGTACAGTATATAAATAACAGCGCATATAAAGGCAAGCCCTGCTGGATGACAGAATATGGCGACTTGGACCAGACCAATGAAATAGAATTTGAATTTGCATGGCGCAGTACACGCAGACTGCTCAAATTTTTAGATGATGGTTTTTCAGGTGCAGAAGCATGGGATGCTTTTGACAATTTTCATGAGCACGATACTGTTTGGGCAAGATATGGATTACTTAAAACTGATACCACTACAACAGACTGGACTTATAAGCCCAAGGATCGCTATTATACAGCCAAGCATGTATATAAGTATGTACCTGCGGGCTGGCATGTAGTAAATGTATCAACACCTCCCTTACCCAAATTTGATGGATATGAAAACTGGCATGCCCCTTTAAAAAATATGAGGATGCTGGCATTTGTATCACCCGATGGAAAAAGTTTTACACTTGTTGGTATGAGCAAAATTGAACAAAATGTGGCACTGGATATTGAATTACGTTCATTAGGCATACCATCTGATAAGCCACTTAAAATGTTTGTTACCAGCCGGAATCAAAAAATGGTTCCGTCTCCTGAAGTATCATTCAGCAGCACTGGACATATAAAAACTACTGTAAAAGAGGGAACTATTTTTACTGTCACCACACTTGAATAGTAAATTATAACTGTTGTTTTTATAAAGTTTATCTCTATATTTTCAACCACAGTTAATCGGGAGTTGACATTGCCTTCAAATTTCTGAACATTATTTTACCCGTCATGTCTTTATCCCGAGTATGTAAACCAAATTGGAATGGGGTTGATTTATGTCATATTGACTTGCTGTTAAAAAAGTTATTTGCTCAGTGAATAATTAGTTTTTCATCCACTCTTTTTTACCATAGGATGCCATATTATTTATAATCGCTGAGTTTACATATTTAATACCCACCGCCTTTCTCCCTTTATTTATTTATCTTGTGTATCGACGAATAACAAAGGGATTGCTATAAAATATATAGTGAGACTGTCATTAGTCTACTCACAGTATCTGTTAAAAAATGATCACATGGTTGCCGTTAGTGGTGTTGGTTTCCGTCATGCCTAAGTAGGTAAAATTGTGGCCCGGTTTGCCGCAACCAAAGCTTCTGGCTATCCGCATACGGCTGGTAATCTGCATAGGAGTTTCAAGGTCGCTCTTGTCAATCATCTCCGGCAGGGTCCTTTTTTTTATTTTCAGAGGGTTGTACAAGCCGTTGCCGCAAACTTCTTTTATAAAAATCGAACTAGATAGTTATGCGGGGTCGTTGCGGAACGGTTTTACTTCCTGGGCAGTTAAGAGCCTGGAATTAATTATCCACTGCACACTAATAAAGTGATGATCTATCAAAATTTTAGTATCGTTTTTTTGATTTTGATGAGATAGATGCCTACCAGGGCCATGTTCGACTTTGGGATCTGAGGCTTTTCCTTTATAATTTGCAAAAGGATTAACTGTAATCCAGCCATTAGATAAACATGTGCGGATAATTTTGCCAAAATTACTTATGTATTTAACCGAAGTATTGTTGGCACATTTGCGCGTACTTCTTAAATAAAAATCATATTCCGTAATAAAAGAATGATCTATTTTCAAGAATATACAATATCGGACATATTATAATGAGCACTTAAGAATTCCCGAGTATTCCGCAAGGAGGTTTTATATCTTTCCAAAGTTCCATCTGCAAAGTCTTTACCTATAAAGAAGCCATTTTATTATTATGATCTGAGAATATCTCAATCAACATTCGAGATTTTTCTGCTTTTCCAAGCATTTGATTCTTTAGTGTTTCGGCTGAAATTAGTTTGTCATTTTCGGAGAGATCGCGATGGGCTTCATAAACCCTGGCCTGCAGGTTATCAAGGAAAGCATTAAATCTTTTAACGTCTTCCTTGGTCCCAACTGCACGACCGGATTTGTTAATCCATTTTTCAGGATCACATTCCCGACCTGTAGTTACTTCTGCTCGTTGCCCATTTACCGTAATTCTTAGGTAAATGGGAGCCAAACCTGATTGGTAATTTTTTTGTTTTTATGTAGAAAAGCAGATTAAAATTTGGCTTCATGATTTTAATCATTTAAAGTGAAATTAGCAATGCAGCTTCTACAAAACAAGATGTTCATCCGTCGAACATGTTGATATACAATTTGCTATGTAAAATTCGGTGAGTAACAATCCTGGGAGATCTATTCACCGAATCACTCACTTTTTATTTGTGATTCATTGTAAGTTTTGTTGCTCTCCCGGAATGAAAAAAGCCCGCAAACATAGTGATTGCAGGCTTTTAGCTGAATTTAGTACTGGATATGGCGGAGAGAGAGGGATTACCTCCGCCGCTACTGCGGCTCCGGTGATCCCCAAAATGGGGGGCCAGCAGATCAATGAATGTCCTTTCGCTTCGCTCACTAAACATTTTCGTTTTTTCGCCTCGCTCAAGCAAGCTTGGCGAGGCTACAAAACAAAAATGCCCGCTATCGCGGGACATTCATTGATTTGCGGAGAGAGAGGGATTCGAACCCTCGATACAAGTTTAAGCTCGTATAACGGTTTAGCAAACCGGCCCTTTCGGCCACTCAGGCATCTCTCCAAATTTGATAGGGAGGGCAAAAATAAGCGTTAAATATCAATAATCAAACTGAAATTACATGGCAGCAAGCTGCACTTTTTGCTGGAGCTCTACCACGCTCTCACGGAACGTACTGTCCGTATCCATCAGGTCCTTCACTGTCTGGCAGGAATGGATAACAGTGGTATGGTCACGGCCGCCAAAATGCTCACCTATGGTTTTAAGGGAATTTTTTGTAAACGCTTTTGCAAGGAACATCGTGATCTGCCTGGCCTGCACAATCTCACGCTTACGCGTTTTCTGAAGCAGTTTGTCGTACGGCACATCAAAAAACTCACACACCATTTTCTGTATGGTATCAATAGTAATTTCTTTGCTGCTGGTCTTAACAAAATTTCTTAATACTCTCTTCGCCAAGTCTAAATCTATTTCCCGCTTATTGAGCGAAGATTGTGCCAATAACGAAATCAATGCCCCTTCCAGCTCCCGCACATTGCTGTTGATATTGTATGCCAGGTATTTAACTACTTCTTTAGGCATCTCCAACCCATCGTTCTTCATTTTTTTCTCCAGAATTTCTATCCTTGTATCATAATCAGGGATCTGAAGATCTGCACTCAAGCCCCACCGGAATCTGCTCAGCAAACGTTCCTGTAATCCCTCCAGATCTTTCGGACTTTTATCCGAAGTCATGATTAGCTGCTTACCACTCTGATGCAGATGGTTAAATATCGCAAAGAAGGCATCCTGGGATTTCTCTGCGCGGTTAAAGAATTGTACATCATCGATAATAAGCACATCTACCATCTGATAGAAATGAATAAAGTCATTGATCGCATTGTTGCGGCTGTGATCCTGAAACTGGTTAATAAATTTTTCAGAGCTTACATACAGCACTACTTTATTGGGATGTAACCGTTTGGTCTCGTTTCCAATAGCCTGTCCGAGATGTGTTTTACCTAATCCTACACTTCCGTATAACACCAGCGGATTAAAAGAGCTTGCGCCCGGTTTTTCGGCAACGGTTTTTCCGGCCCTGCGCGCCACCCGGTTGCTATCGCCCTCAATGAAATTATCAAAAGTATAAATATGATTGAGCTGTGGATCGATCTGCATTTTTTTCAGACCAGGAATCACGAATGGATTCTTAACCGGATTGTGTATGATCAGAGGAAAATCCATTTCATTATTTGAATAGGTTTTATATCCGTGTGTGGGCACATCCATTGTTAACGGCTTGCTGTTATGATTTCCACTGTCCACCATTATGCGGTATTCAAGCCTTGCTTCCTTTCCTAATATTCGTCTTAAGGTCTTCGCCAATAAATTTACATAATGTTCTTCAAGGTATTCATAAAAAAACTGGCTGGGCACCTGTATCACTAAGATATTCGTTTTTAACTCTACCGGCTTAATAGGTTCAAACCATGTTGTAAAATGCTGCCACTCAACAATGTCTTTAATAATGTCTAAACAATTACTCCATACCTTATCGAAAGTCTTAGCCATTTTTATATAAAGCAATTTATGATGAGTTAAGATTTTCTGTCACTACTACTCTCACAGGCGAGGTTATTTTGACTTCAAAAACTAACCCGGGGGGAACGAATATCAAAACTTTTCCTTGAATAAAAAATTTTTTATTAACTATTTGTGATAAAAAACATTGCCTGAATGGACACTTTAATTTTGTTTGTTGAACTAAATAAATTATGCAATTGGATTACCGCATTAATGTCGGTACTTTGGCCAGCCTTTTCAGCATATTTTAAAAAAATATAATAAACAATTGCAGCAACAGCTTACTATAAATATATCACCCTCAGATTCAGTTTCGGAACAAATAATAAAAGAATATATTTCAGATCATCTGTCTGTAGAGAAGGAACGCATTACAGGATATACTATTCTAAAACGTTCAGTAGATGCGCGTTCTCAATTACCTGCCATTCAACTTTTATTAACAGCTGTTATTGACGAACCTTTTCATCAGCGGGAATTAAAAAAAATTAATTTTCCGGATGTGAGATCCGCAACAAGAAAAGTGATTATTGCCGGCGCCGGACCAGCAGGACTTTTCGCAGCACTGAAGCTGATAGAACTTGGAATAAGACCTATAATTCTTGAAAGAGGAAAAGATGTTCGCGCACGCCGCAGAGATCTTGCTGTACTTAATAAAGATGGTGTAATTAATCCAGAAAGCAATTATTGTTTTGGGGAAGGGGGAGCCGGCACGTACAGTGATGGGAAATTATATACCCGGAGTAAAAAAAGAGGCGACGTTAACCGTATCCTGAATATTCTTGTGCAGTTTGGTGCAGCGGAAACTATCCTGTATGATGCACATCCCCATATCGGTACCAATAAACTTCCGGATATCATTACAGCTATCCGCACTCAGATCATGGCCTGCGGCGGGGTGGTGCTTTTTGAGAAAAAAATAACTGGTTTTATTATTAAGGATAATAAACTAACGGGCGTTCATACGGCTTCGCAGGAAGTATTTGAAGCAGAAGCAACGATCCTCGCAACCGGTCACTCGGCCCGCGATATTTTTGACCTCCTGCATAAAAACAATATCCTTATCGAAGCCAAATCTTTTGCTATTGGAATACGCGTGGAACATCCTCAGCAGCTTATCGATTCCATTCAGTATCATCAACTGGTACGCAATCCATTTTTACCCCCTGCTTCCTATAGCCTTGTGCAGCAGATTGATGGCCGTGGGGTATTCTCCTTTTGTATGTGTCCTGGTGGAATAATCGCACCGGCCGCTACTGCTCCCGGTGAAATAGTGGTGAACGGATGGTCGCCTTCAAAAAGAAATAATCCGTACGCCAATTCAGGTATTGTGGTATCTGTGGAAGCCAACAATTTGCTTCATCTTATCAGAGCGCACGGACCCCTGGCGGCCATGGAATTTCAACGCGAAGTAGAGCAACGGTCGTTTGTAGCCGGTGGAGGAAAATTAGTAGCTCCGGCCCAAAGGCTGGTTGATTTTACCCAAAAAAAACAGTCCGTTGATCTGCCGGGTTGTTCATATCTGCCAGGTATCCGGCCTGCGCTTCTTGATGAGGTGCTCCCTCCCTTTGTATACAGCTCGCTGCAGGCGGCCTTTAAAGAGTTCGGAAAGAAAATGAAAGGGTATTTCACAAATGAAGCAGTAGTGGTGGCCACAGAGTCCAGAACTTCCTCTCCGGTGCGTATTCCAAGGGATTCGCTTACCTTAGAACATCCTCAGATCAGTGGCTTATACCCTTGTGGGGAGGGAGCCGGCTACGCTGGTGGAATCGTCAGCGCAGCAATGGATGGAGAAAAAATAGCAGCAGTGATTAAAATCAGACCTCATGCTTGAAGTTGAAAACATTAAAAAATATTACGCTTCACAAAAAGCGGTTGATGAGGTAAGCTTTTCTGTATCCCCCGGTAGCATATTCGGATTACTCGGACCTAACGGAGCTGGTAAGACAACCCTTATCCGTATGCTCACCGGTATATTTTTCCCGGATGAAGGATCTATCCGCCTGAATGGCCAGCGTTTTGAACCGCTTCGCGACATGAGCAGCATCGGTTATATGCCCGAAGAAAGAGGACTCTATAAAAAAATGCGCATAGGCGAACAGGTGGTATACCTGGCACAACTGAAAGGGCTAAGCAAAACCCATGCTATCGAAAAAGCCAGAGAATGGTTTATTAAACTTGAAATGCAAAGCTGGTGGAATAAAAAGGTGGAGGATTTGAGCAAAGGCATGGCGCAAAAACTGCAGTTTGTGATCACGGTGCTTCATGAACCCTCCCTGATCATACTCGATGAACCCTTTAGCGGTTTAGATCCTGTAAATGCCAACCTTATTAAAGAGGAAATTTTTCAGCTGGCAAGAAAAGGAAGCAGTATTATCTTTAGCACTCACCGGATGGAGCAGGTCGAAGAGATCTGCGATCATATCATCTTAATGAACAAAGGGAAAAAAATTCTCGATGGTACCGTAAAAGAGATCAGACAGCAATTCAAGGAGAACCTCTTCTCCCTTACTATTGACCAGCTTGTAGAAGATCCTGTGCCGGCGTCCTTTGAAGTGATGTCGCAGAAAGACCACACCCTGATTGTAAAGATCTCCCAGGGTGCTACTTCCAACGATGTGCTCCGGTTTTATTTACAAAAGGACATCCTGATCACCAGCTTTTATGAGCTCCTGCCCTCGATGAATGAAATTTTTATCAGGCTGGTAGAAGGACAACCCGGAGCCAGACAGTTTGAAAAAGTGACCGCTTAAAAAACAGTTCATGAACAAAACCTGGCTAATTATTAAACGGGAATACATCACCAGGGTGCGCAACAGGACCTTTATCCTTTCCACCTTTCTGACTCCCTTGATCTTTGCAGCACTGATTGCCGCAATAACCTATATTTCTGCAAAAAACCCGGACCGCAATGATCCCAGTACCACTATCATTGTAAAAAAGAACGGGTCGCCTGCCAAACCGCATTCTTCGGTAGCCTATGGTGTCGGTTACAGCGGTGGTTTCCTGATCTATATTACTCTCTTTATTTACGGATCGATGGTGATGCGTGGAGTAATGGAAGAAAAAACCAGCCGCATTGCGGAAGTGATCATCTCTTCAGTCCGGCCTTTTCAACTGATGATCGGTAAAATTATAGGCATCGGTGCTGTAGGCCTGACACAATTTTTTATGTGGCTGCTACTGATCCTGTTATTTGGCCTTGCAGCCAGTCTTTTTATCCCGCCCGATCTTTTAGCCGGCGCAGGAAATGCAGGGGCTGCCCTGCCCGGAGGGAATATTCAGACACAGCAGGCTCTTGAGAGCATGGCTAATATCCGCAACGAAATGGCCGCCGTTAACTGGTGGCTGGTTATTCCCGCTTTTGTATTTTATTTTTTATTCGGATATCTTTTCTATGCTTCCATATTTGCAGCTGTAGGCAGCACCGTAAATGAAGATGCGCAGGATGCACAAAGCCTTATGTTTCCCATCACCATGCCGATAGTGCTGTCTATTGTAATTATGGTCAATAGTATAGCTCATCCTAATGGGGCAATGGCTACCTGGAGCAGTATGGTCCCCTTCTTTTCGCCTGTGGTGATGATGGCCCGGATTCCTTTTGGTGTGCCCTGGTGGCAGCTAACACTCAGTATGCTTTTTCTGATCAGTGGTTTTTTATTGACCACCTGGCTGGGAGCAAAGATCTACAGGACAGGCATACTGCTGTACGGTAAAAAAGTAACCTGGAGAGAAATCGGAAGATGGGTATTCAGGGCATAATTAATTTTCCATCATCCTAAGCAGGGGATGAAAAACATTGGCATCATCAGATTCCTCATTACTGATGTCAATATCGAGTTTCATCTGCATCCCTTCTTTTAAAACTATTTTTTCGCGGCGGTAAGTCTTATAACCTTTTTTTTCAAGAACAATGGTTACTTCTCCGGGTACGAATTTCGGTACACTGAATTTGCCGAATTCGTCTGTAGTAAATGATTTTTCTATCCTGTTTTTAGAAGAAGTAACAAAGATGGTGACTCCTTTAATCGGTTTGCGGGAAAACGCATCCGACACAGAACCCATCAGAATAGGGTCATTGGTTCCATCAGAGTCCGTATTTGCCATCACACAATTTGAAAACGGCAAAAGCGCTAACAGGATGACAACAATTTTTATGCGGTTCATATAAAACGTTTCGTAGTAAGAGAGACAAGGGTTCAGACACTGAAATTAGCAGAATTATTGCATCTGCACAATAGGCCAAAATGTTAAATAAAGATTAACCGGAATGCTCCGTTAGGATTCCCCAAGATCAATTTCGGTGTTGTCCCCGATGTTAAGGCTCCGGCTCTCTCCTTTTACCTGTGTATCTCCTCCAATCAGCGATTTAGTGAGTACGATGTCGGAAAGATTCGCAAAAGAACCGATAATGGAATTCTTAATGACCGAAGAACTGATATTGGAACGTTCCCCGATGGTCACATTAGGGCCGATAATGGAATTTTTGATGTCGCATCCGGGGGCTATACTAACGGGAGGAATGATAATCGTATTTTCAAAATGATGTTCTTTGGAGATGACTCCTCCGAATTTCTTAAGTAAGGTGGCATTCGATTCCAGGAGTGTTTCTTTTTTACCACAGTCAAACCAGTTTTGAACTTTGAACGCCTGGAACCTGGCACCATGGCTGATCATACATTCTATGGCATCCGTTATACTAAACTCGCCGCGGCTCTTTACCTTGTTGCGGATGTTATCTTCCAGACAATTGAACAACTGTTCGGTTTCTTTGATGAGGTAGATGCCAACCAGGGCCATGTTCGACTTTGGGATCTGAGGCTTTTCCACCACCCGCGAAATAAATCCGTCTTCTCCTAATTCTGCTACCCCAAAGTCTCTTGGATCGTCTACCCGTTTTATGCCCAGCACAGAATGAGGGCGGGCAATTATATCACTCACATCATATTCACAGATCGTGTCCCCCAGTACAATGAACATATCGTCATTGTCGACTATTTTCCGGGTAAGCTGAATAGCATGACCAATGCCCTGACGCTCATTCTGATTTACAAAATGCGCATCGAGGCCGGGATATTTTTCCGTTACGTAGTCCTTGATCTTGTCACCGAGGTATCCGATAATAAAAATAAATTCAGTGATGCCGGCTTCCTTCAGCTGGTCGACAATGATACTTAATATCGTTTTGCCTGCTAATGGAATAAGTGCCTTTGGCTGTGTGTAGGTATGAGGGCGCAATTTAGTACCCGCTCCAGCCACTGGAATTATCGCTTTCATTTCTTTCGTGAAAGTAGTGCATTTTTATATCCCTGGTGTCATTATTTTTGCCAGGAATTGCTATCGGGAGATCATCTGAAAATGTTACGGTACAGCGATAAATAAAACACCACCATGCAAAAAGACAAATTGGTTTTCGACCTCCTCAGGAAGGAACTTGAGCGCCAGAGAAGAGGCATTGAACTCATTGCCTCCGAAAATTTTACTTCTTACGATGTCATGCAATCCATGGGCAATGTAATGACTAATAAATACGCCGAAGGTTACCCTGGCAAAAGATATTATGGGGGATGTGAGGTGGTGGATGAATCCGAGCAGCTGGCAATTGACAGACTGAAAACAATCTTCAACTGTGAGTATGCGAACGTGCAGCCGCATTCCGGTGCACAGGCCAATGCTGCGGTGCTGCTTGCTATTCTTCAACCCGGTGATAAGATCCTTGGGCTGGACCTGAGTATGGGTGGTCACCTGACACATGGCTCGCATGTGAATTTTTCAGGAAAATTGTATCAGCCGTTCTTTTATGGTGTAAAAAAAGAAGACGGCCTGGTCGACTACGACAGGATGGAAATCATGGCGAAAGAACATCGTCCTAAAGTAATTATCTGCGGCGCTTCTGCGTACAGCCGTGACTGGGATTATCCACGGATCCGCGCGATCGCAGACAGTATTGAAGCACTGGTATTGTGCGATATGGCGCATCCTGCCGGACTGATCGCCAAAGGGCTTTTAAGTTCCCCATTCGATCACTGCCAGATAGTGACCTCTACCACGCATAAAACACTACGTGGCCCCAGAGGAGGAATTATACTGATGAAAAAGGATTTTGAAAACCCATTCGGCCTTAAAGATCTTAAAGGAAATACCCGGATGATGAGCAATCTGATGGACATGGGGGTATTTCCAGGTACACAAGGAGGTCCGCTGGAGCATATTATTGCTTCCAAGGCCATCGCATTCGGCGAAATTTTAAGTGAGGAATTTGAAGTGTACGCAAAACAAATCATTAAAAATGCAGCAGCCATGTCCCAGGCACTGCTTGGTAAAGGGTATGATATCGTTTCGGGAGGAACCGACAACCACCTTATGCTGATAGATCTGCGTAATAAAAATATCAGTGGAAAAAAAGCGGAGCAGGTATTGGAAAAAGCAGATATTACCCTCAACAAGAACATGGTTCCTTATGATGATAAATCAGCATTTGTTACCTCTGGTATCCGTGTCGGCGTTCCGGCAATCACCACCAGGGGAATGCTGGAAGCACACATGCCTGTTGTGGTAAATTACATAGACCGCGCACTGGTGCACCAGGATGATGAAGGAGCACTGGAAGTACTGGCTGCTGAAGTGAATGAATTTATGAAACAGTTTTCGTTGTATCCTGAATTAGGCTAAAAAGGGCTGGCACAAAAAATAGAGTTATTGACAGTATGCTGTTCAACAACACAACCCTGTACTATCTTTAAAATCTAATGTATGATTCAAAGAATTCAATCGATCTGGCTTTTCGTGGTAGCCGCAGTAGCTTTTACAACCTTTAAGTTATCCTTGTATACGGGCAAACTGGCAGGTGGCGTTGAAAGGATATTTCAACTGGCAGATAATTTCCTGCTGGTTGTGGTGATTATTGCCCTTGGATTGCTGGCAATTATTTGTTTGTTCTTATACAAAAAAAGAAGGTTGCAGTTCAGGCTCTCTGTTATTGGTATGCTGGGTTCACTGGGCTTTTTATTTTTAGAATATCTAAAAGTAGAACAGTTTAAAAAAGAAAATGTATTTCAGACCGGTTCTTACCAGGTTGGTGCACTGCTGCCTATCCTAATGGTTGTCTTTTTCTTCCTTGCCTCCCGCGGAATATATAAAGATGAACGACTGATCAAAAGCATGGACCGCTTACGCTAAAAATGTTCCGGTCACACTGGTTTTTGATTTTGCAAGGTCTTTTGGTGTACCGGCAAATACCAGATTCCCTCCAAGGTCACCTGCTTCAGGACCGAGGTCTATTACCCAGTCAGCACTTTTAAT
>JAYUXA010000303.1:0-2648 GCA_043753245.1 Chitinophagaceae bacterium | reverse complement strand
GTTCAAAATAATGCTGAAACAGCACAAAATATGGTAACAGAAATCGTAAATCAATGGAGCTACTGGTTAGCAGAATTTGATGCCGGACGATTGGCCATGGCAAAGAAATGCAATACATTGATCTTTCAATACGAAGGAGTTTTGAAGGCATTGTGTAAAAGCGCAAATGGGTTAATGCTGATGGACAATCAGTTAATAAAGAAATTGCATAAACCTGAAATGGATAATAATTATTCTGAGGATACAAATATGTTTAGCAACCAATTGGAGAGATTTGTTGACAGAGGTAATTGTATCGGAATAAAGGAAGATGGTTTACTAAAAGATTGTGGCGGAATTGCGTTACTGCCTGACATGATTGATGGCCACCTGAATGAACTAACATTTAGAAAACACCGAATATCTGGCCAAACAGGCAATCTATTCTAATGAATATTTAGATTACCCTTAAATATTTGCACAATGGTTATAACGTCTTTAAAAGAAATTTCAAACGGATTAGCAATTTGGTTAATCGTTCCATCGCCCTCATGAACGTACTGCCACCTGACACACAAACAATACTGAATAATAAAAAGTAAAAATATGAATGAAGAAGAGCAACGCATCAACAATCCTGAATGGAGAAAATGGGGTCCTTACCTTGCTGAAAGGCAATGGGGTACCGTAAGGGAAGATTACAGCGCTAGTGGTGATGCCTGGAAATATACCTCCTATGAAATAAGCCGTAGCAAAGCCTACCGCTGGGGAGAAGATGGAATTGGTGGTATTTGCGACAACAATCAGACCCTTTGCTTTTCATGGGCTTTCTGGAACAAAAAAGATACACATATTAAAGAGCGTTTATTTGGTTTAACAAACCACGAGGGCAACCATGGGGAAGATGTAAAAGAATATTATTATTATCTGGATGCCGCCCCCTCCCATGCATACCTTAAAATGCTGTATAAATACCCACACAATGAATTTCCATACGACATTTTAAAAGAACATAACAGGTGCCGGACAAGAAATGAACCAGAGTTTGAATTAACGGATACTGGGATTTTTAAAAATAATACCTATTTTGATATAGAAATAGAATACGCAAAAATGTCGCCGGATGATATTTTGATAAAAGCCACCATTTTTAACCGGGGAAAAGACACAGCCTCTTTGCACGTGCTGCCACAATTATGGTTTAGAAACACATGGTCGTGGGGGTATGGTAAACCCAAACCAGAAATAAAGCTCGATAGCGATGATAGTATTCTGGCAAAGCATTCAGTATTGGGCGATTACAGACTCTACACATATCAGCCGGCACAAAAGCTTTTTTGTGATAATGAAACCAATAAAGCAAAGTTATATGGCATTCACGAACACGAACATTATTATAAAGATGGCATAAACGAATACCTGGTACATGCAAATAATGATGCGGTAAATCCTCATAATACTGGCACAAGAGTAGCAATAAATCACGAGCTGGTTGTTGATGGCAATAGCAAAGCCTCTGTGTGGCTGCGGCTCACTAATGAAGAAAAAGAAAAGCCTTTTTCAGGTTTTGAAAAAATGTTTAAAAAAGCCGTTCAGCAAACAGATGATTTTTACAACAATATTCAAATTAATATTAAAAACAACGAAGAAAAAAAAATACAAAGGCAGGCTTTTGCCGGCATGATATGGAGTAAACAATTTTATTACTATGTAGTGGAGAAATGGCTTAAGGGAGACCCCGGTCACCCACCACCTCCGGCAGAGCGCAATAGTGGTAGAAACAAACGCTGGTCCCACCTTAACAACCGTGACATCATTTCAATGCCCGACAAATGGGAGTATCCGTGGTACGCCACCTGGGATCTTGCCTTTCATTGTATACCCTTTGCATTAATTGATCCTACTTTTGCAAAAGGCCAGCTAAAGCTGCTGACCAACGATTGGTACATGCACTCAAATGGTGAAATGCCTGCATACGAGTGGGATTTTGGCGCCAGTAATCCTCCGGTACATGCATGGGCATGTTGGCGTGTGTATGAAATTGATAAGCGTAAAAACAATGATATAGGTGATTCGGTATTTCTGGAAACTGTTTTTCACAAACTAATGATCAATTTTACCTGGTGGGTAAACCGGAAAGATGCTGAAGGCAATAATATTTTTGAAGGTGGTTTTCTAGGCCTTGATAATATAGGCCTTTTTGACCGCAACAGTAAACTGACAGGGCATTTAGAACAAGCTGATGGCACAAGCTGGATGGCAATGTATTCACTAAATATGATGCGTATTGCATTGGAGCTGTCAAAGCAAAACGCCGTTTACCAGGAAATGGCTGTAAAATTTTTCGAGCATTTCCTGCATATCGCCGATGCTATGGCGAGTATGGGTTATGAAGGAAAAGGGCTCTGGGATGAGGAAGATGATTTTTATTATGATGTGTTACGGCAGCCAGATGACCAGGATATTAAATTGAAGATTCGCAGTCTTGTTGGACTGATACCATTATTTGCTGTAGAAGTGCTGGATGAAGATTTGTTCAGGTCGCAGCCTGTTTTTGCAGAACGTCTCCGATGGCTTTTAACCAACCGTCCCAACCTGGCAAAACTCGTTTCACGCTGGGGAGAAAAAGGTGTAAATGAACAACACTTGTTGTCATTGCTTCGCGGCTA
>JAYUXA010000302.1:0-5743 GCA_043753245.1 Chitinophagaceae bacterium | reverse complement strand
AGCACAACAAAAAATCGTTTTTTAAAATCTGCAATCATCATGTTATGGTCATGCCCTTCCATACCCATTTTTGGGTTGCTGCCATGTTGCATTTTGCTGTGGTCCATTTTACTATGGTCTATTTTGGCATCACCTGTTTTTGATTCACTCTTTTTTGTTGAATTATTTTTTGATATATCATCCACTTTATCCATATTCATTTCTTGTTTCATAATTTTATTATTTAGTATATTTTGATTGTAACAATTGACTATGCGTTGTAATTATTTTTTAATTTTATAGTTTCGATACCACTATTTGTTAACATTGCCATCTCCTATTGACTGGTTCAACGGCACCACTACAACCAGCCGTTCGTAAATCCTGCACGACGTAATCCTGTAACAAGATAAGGGCATAGCTTCATTAGTTCCCATAGAAAACCTGAACGATAGTTCTCAATCATTAAAATAATCGGTCCCTGGTTAAGTCCAAAATGCCACGGTGAAACCCACCATCCATAAGGATTGCTGGAGTTTCCCGGATGGGAAGGATTAAAAGATGCTTTGAATCCATAGGAATTAAACTGAGTCATTTTGGCCTGATGAATGCAATGATTGACCGCCGGAAAAACAATTTCGGGTGCAAATGGCAGCGATGCCACCAATGCCCAGGGCGCAAGGGTTCCATCATCCGGCCCATAAGGTACGCCCCGCCCCACATAATCATAAAACTGATGAACATAAAGCTCCCTCCTCCGTTCGTCTGAATGGAAACAAAATTCATAATTGGAAGTATGATGAAGCCGGAAAATTAACCATATCACTGGCTCAAAAGAATAGTACAGAAAAGCAGAAGGTAACCATTCTTTAAAGATATTAAATAGTGGGTGTAATTAGTGGAAGAGATAGGTTGCTGTTACTGGTTTGTGTTATCTTTCGGAGCTGCTCCAATGAGTGCTTTCATCAGTCAGGCGTGTAAACAATAAGAACATGGCACAAGCTTTTGCCGGCCAAACTATCGCATCCCATTATAATAGAAATCTATCTTTAGGTCATTTAATCTGCAAAAAGATCCAGAACTGCTCTTTGTAAAGAGCAATATTTGTGTATTTCTGCTCTTTACAAAGAGCAGTTTTATAGATAGACTATGCACTTATGCTTAGATCACCTCTCACTTTATTACCGTCTTTCAAAGAATCCGGTCTGCCGGAAATCAAAATCATTAAACAAGACTGGGCATCCTGGTAACAATTTTTAAAAATCGCTATAATGAGGCCGAACTGTACAAAATGGATGGAATGACATCATCTCGTTCCTCCGTCAGAAATCACCTGTGTATTAGGAATTAATCAGCCGGCGTTCGTCCTTAAAGAGATTGAAAAACATAGTATAGCGAACCCTTCGGGCCGGTTAAAAAACCACGTCTCTTAACCCTGATCAATATTATATTTAATAGCCGCTCATTTGCGCGTAAGGGTAACCACTTACAATTTTCTAAGTATTAAATGCGTTAGAACCCCCAATCCAATACCCATGCGTGCAATTCTGTTGATACTTTTATTTTCCGGAAAGGCCTTTGCCCAGGACGCCTCCATTAATATATTCATTGCCGGTAAAGGCGAATGGGAAATGGACGAAAACTGGAGCCTGCATAAAATTCCTTCGTCCGGCGAAATAGTAATTGTTCCATCTCCCGCCATGGTGATTATAAATAATTCCATTTATCTCGAAACTTTAGATATTACCATCGCAGGTCAACTGGTATTGCAGAACGCAGCGCTGGTGCTCGAAAAAGGCGGCCGTTTAATTATTGCCGAAACGGGAAGCATTACAGGAAGTAATAATGCTGATGAGGAGCAATTCCGAATAGGGAAACAAACAAAATATATTTCTTCTGCAGACAGTACAGGTTATTGCTCCTGGCTTTCTGGAAAGCCGCCTCTGGCAAAACTGGTAACTTTTTCAATGCCGTCCCCAAAAAGGTTTATGAATTGCCTGAATCCGGTGATGTGTTTAAACAAGCAGCGCAACACTTTAAACTATTAGGGGGGGTACCCGGTAAAAAAATATATCAAAATCCAACTCGGGCAAATTCAAACTTATACTTTGGATGAACCAGGTAAATGCTTATAATCGGCGTGCCAGACTTTTTAAACAGCCTGTGCAGCAGGTATCTGTAAGGTTGTTTGATTTAACGAAGGCCAGTATTATTTTTGTCATTTTTCCGTAATTTTTTAATACTGCCCATCGATTTTTGAAGTATCTCCCGGGCTATCTTAGGATCAACCCCTGTTTTTTTTGCCAATGCATCTATATCCGGTTCTTTGCCTTCATTGATATAGGGTAGCGCCAGCATCATGAATTCATTAAGTTTCTTCATCAGCGCATCGCTTTCGGCTGATGGTTTAATTTCAAATAACCGGCTGTAAGGATTAAGCTCCGGATCCTTTTTCAACAAATTTTTTATGACCGTTAACATGGGTAGATGCAAACGAATATCAGGGTCAACAGGAAGATTAAATGCATATGCATTCAGGCATGCTCCCATTTCCAGATAACCCCGCTCTGTAAGTGCATTTAAAAATATGATTCCACGCTCCTCTTCATAATAAGCTTCTGCAAAATGCGGCGGTTCGCTCCAAAGCTTATGACTTAATTTAAATACCCCTTCAGCATATGCCAGCTTAAATTCTTTTTTCAATGCCTTTGCATCAAATAGAGCCGAATGGTTTTCCCCGGTTACCTGCAATACTTCGAACTCCCCATGTTTAACAAGCGGGTAAACAGACCCGGTCATAAGCATAATATAGGGAACAGGATTGTTATCCAGATCTTTCACCAGATCGTCTCCCGATTCAATCTTGGGATCCAGTTCAGTTGCATAGAAAAAAATATCGTCTTCTTCGAAACTTTGAAAACCTGTTACCGGACCATAGGTTTGCCAACAGTGGTCATTGAATCCAATCAAATTGAACCAGAGTAATACAGGTCGTTCCGATAAAATCTGGCTAACAGAAGCTGAGTACAAAAGATAAGTATCACCGGTAAAAACATCCTGCATTTCGTAAAAGTCAGGGGCAGGACTGGCCTTGATTTTGCTGAAACTAAAACGCCAGGGATGAGCAGCCATTTGACGCAGGTAATCCTGTTGTTCAGCATCAAGATCTTTTATTGCCGAATGGTTCAGGTATTTGGGTATCAGACCCTGCTGTTTAAAAATCCGGTGCCCAATGTATTGCGCTTCGATCAGTCCGCTCCAATTGGAAGGCATCCCCTTTCCGGCATGTCTGAAACGGGAGATCCTCGACTCAAATTCCTGGTCCAGCTTATCACGTTTGGCAGCATAGTATACTATAAAATCGTCTATAACGGCTGTTGAAATCCGACTTACCTTGTTGCATTGTTCCCGGAGCTGACTATAATCTGGCATGTAAACTTATTTTGATCGTTCGGGTAAAATTAAGTATTCGGCGCCATGCAGACCTATTAAAAGGGTCTGATTTGGAAGATAAGTTTTATGGTAATTCTGAAGAAGCCCAGTCTATAAATCAGTATCTTGAAACCTAAACAAAGATCTATGACTACAAGGTACGGAACAGAAAAAAATTAGGGGATCATCACGATCTGTTAGAGGAAATGTATACACTTTAAAATAACAATTAATAAAAGCGCTTCGCGTACAGTATAATGGAACCTATTCGCAACAACTTTTCGTTTCAGGCAACAACCATAGAAGAGGCGGCTATATTATTAAAAAGTAATATTGAGCAGGGTTTAAGTATTGATGAGGCAAAGGAAAGGCTAAAGCATTTTGGCTCGAACTCTATTGAGGAAACCAAGGCAATCAGTCCATGGAAGATATTAGCTAATCAATTCAAAAGCCCTATTGTTTTTCTGTTGCTATTCGCAGCAGGTATGTCTTTCTGGTTCAAAGAATGGTTAGATGGCATTGCCATTTTACTGGTGCTTATTATCAATGCTGCTATTGGTTTTTACATGGAGTTTTCAGCATACAAGTCTGTGAAGGCTTTGAAGAAATTATCATCTATTCCTGCGAAGGTATTGCGTGGTGGCAAGCTTAATGAAATCAATTCTGAAGAATTAGTTCCCGGTGACATTGTATTTGCTGAAGCTGGTGATATGATAGCCGCGGATGGTATTATTATACGATCTGCTCAATTATTAATTGACGAGTCAGCACTCACCGGAGAATCAGTTCCTGTGGAGAAAAAAATCGGAGTTCTTCCTGAAGCAACAATATTAGGAGATCGCACGAACATGGCATTTAAAGCAACGCATGTTTCCAAAGGCAATGCCTATATACTGGTGGGTGCCACAGGAATGCAAACGGAATTGGGAAAGATCGCTCACCTGGTTCATTCTTCTAAGCAAGCTGCATCGCCGCTGGAAAAAAAACTGGAGGAATTCAGTAAAAGGCTAATCTTTATTACCCTTGGCATTGTAGTACTTATTTTTATTATAGGATTAATTAACGGTGAGCCGGTTATCGGAATGCTGCAAACTTCAATTGCACTTGCTGTGGCAGCTATACCTGAAGGATTACCCATTGTGGCAACGATGACACTGGCGCAGGGGATGCTTAAAATGTCAAGGTATAATGTTATTGTCAAAAAACTTTCTGCTGTTGAAACCTTAGGTGGCACCAATGTGATTTGCACCGATAAAACCGGTACGCTTACCCAGAATAAAATGGAGGTAGTATTTGTTGAAACCCCATTCGGCACATGGAAAAAAGATGCTCCATTTACCGGCAATAAGGAGCATTTAAATTTAATATTCAAAGGTGCTGTTTTGTGCAACACAGCCTATATGCAAACATCTGAAAAAGAAACAAAGGACATCGGCGATCCTTTGGAAATAGCGTTGCTGAATTTTGCAAAAGATAACGGTGAAGACATTGATAAAGTACGTGCCGCATTCCCACAAAAAAGTGAAGAGCCTTTCTCCAGCGAAACAAAGATCATGTCTACCCTTCATGAACACGATGGTCATTTTTATGTGTTTGCAAAAGGTGCCCCCGAAGAACTACTGTTAACCTGTACGCAGATTTTTGAAGATAGCATCCAACCTATGGATACTTCAAAAAAAGAGCATTGGGAAACAAAGGCTGAGAAACATTCTGCTTCCGGCCATCGGATGATCGCCGTTGCATACCGGCAAACGGATAGTACACCTTCTTCGCTGATAAAAGAATTGGTTTTTCTTGGATTGGTAGGAATGATCGATCCGCCACGTCCCGAAGTGCTACCCGCCATCAATGACTGTAAAACAGCAGGTATAAAAGTGGTCATGATCACCGGCGACCATCCTTTAACTGCACATTTCATAGGCACACAATTGGGTATCTCCACACAAGAGGAAGTACCGGTGCTGGGAAAGGATATGAAAGAATTTGAGCAATTGAGTAAAGAAGAAAAACAGCTATGGATCAATGCTTCTATTTTTGCCCGTGTAAATCCAAAGCACAAGCTTGACCTGGTGAAAGTTTTCCAGGAAAAAAATTATATAGTAGGCATGACCGGAGATGGTGTAAATGATGCACCTGCCATTAAGCAAGCTGATATTGGTATTGCCATGGGATTGCGGGGAACACAGGTGGCTCAGGAAGTCTCGGATATGGTTCTGAAAGATGATTCCTTCTCCTCTATTGTCGTAGCAATTAAACAGGGACGTATTATTTTCGAGAACATTAAAAAATTTGTAACTTTCCTTCTTTCCTGTAACCTCAGTGAATTGGTGGT
>JAYUXA010000301.1:0-2658 GCA_043753245.1 Chitinophagaceae bacterium | reverse complement strand
GTTGAATCTTATCTTTCTGGATCTCGTAGCTCTGTTTTATTTTCGGGAAATACAGGATACCGGTGAGATTAAAAGGATAATCTACATTCAGGTGTATCCAAAACAATGGAGCTTCTCCGTAAGGATACAGCAATTTGTAAAAGTCCTGATAATCCTGGGTGGTCAGCTCGGCAGGTTTTTTGGTCCATGCCGGGTTGGTGGTATTGATCTGTTTACCTTCAAAAAAGACCGGCACGGGAAGGAACTTACAGAATTTTTCCAGAATCGTGCGGATGCGGGATTCTTCCAGGAACTCTTTGCTTTCCTCATTGATATGTAAAATAATATCGGTTCCCCTGGAAGCTTTTTCAGCCTCGTCAAGAGTGTATTCAGGACTGCCGTCGCATTCCCAGCGAACGGCCGGCGCTTCTTCCTGAAAGCTTTTTGAATAGATCACCACGCGTTCGCTTACCATGAATCCGGAATAAAAGCCGAGTCCGAAATGACCGATAATAGTAGCCTCTGCCTGTCCTTTGTATTTTTTAAGGAATTCTTCTGCACCGGAAAATGCTACCTGGTTGATGTATTTATCTACCTCTTCAGCCGTCATTCCCACTCCTTTATCAGAAATTGTGATGGTTTTTGCTTCTTTATCCAGCTTTATTTCTATGCTCAGATCGCCCATTTCCCCTTTTGCATCGCCGATAGAAGAAAGGGTTTTGAGTTTCTGGGTGGCGTCTACTGCATTACTAATCAGCTCACGGATAAAAATTTCATGATCGCTGTAAAGGAATTTTTTGATAATGGGAAAAATGTTCTCTGTTTGTACACGTATGGTTCCTTTTTGCATGACTTTGTATTTTGCGCAAGTTACACTGTAATGTGGGTTCAATCCCCTACCTTTGCTGCCCGTTTCAAAAAAATATTTTTCACAAGTAAACAAAGGGTAATGCAGAACTACGAATTGATGGTGATTTTTACCCCGGTGCTCTCGGACGACGACTATAAAGCCGCCCAGAAAAAATTCAATACCCTTGTCGGTGACAATGGTGGAGAAGTTTTAAGCGAGAAGGCATGGGGACTGAAATCACTGGCGTATCCTATTGCCAAAAAGACCACCGGTCTTTACTGGGTAATGGAATACAAAGCGCCAACCGACTTCAATGAGAAGCTGAAAATCCAGCTTCTGCGTGATGACAATGTAATGCGTCACATGTATACCGCACTCGATAAATACGCCGTCGAGTACAATAACAGAAAGAAAAGTGGCGTACCATCAGGACCAGAAAAACAGGAGGCATAATTTATGGCAAAAGCAAATGAAATCAAGTACCTGACCGCCATAAAAGCGGACAAGCCAAGAAAGAAATACTGCCGTTTTAAGAAAATGGGTATCCGGTACATCGATTATAAGGATGCCGAATTCCTGAAGAAATTTTTAAACGAACAGGGTAAATGTCTGCCCCGCCGTATTACCGGAAACTCTCTCAAGTTTCAGCGTAAGGTGTCTACAGCAATCAAGAAAGCCCGCCAGATGGCGCTTTTACCATACGTAACCGATCTTTTAAAGTAATACCATGGATATAATATTAATACAAGATGTTGATAACCTTGGTGCTGCTAACGAAGTCGTTAAAGTACGCAACGGTTATGCCCGTAATTTTCTGATACCTCAGAAAGTGGCCCTGGAAGCGAATCCGTCCAACCTTAAGCAGTTGCAGGAAAAGCTTAAACAGGTACGAAAGAAAGAAGATAAAATGCTGGCTGAACTGAATCTTGTCATCGGGAAACTGAAGGAAGGTCCTCTGAAAATCGGAGCTAAAACAGGTACCAGCGGCAAGATATTCGGAAGTGTAACGCCGCTGCAGATCAGCAGAGCTATCCGTGAACAGAAAGGATATGATATTGACCGTAAAAAGATCAGTATTACCGATGAAGTGAAGGAACTGGGAAGCTTTAAGGCGCACATTGATTTTGGCAATGGCAACAGCACGGAAGTTGATTTTGATGTAGTTGGCGAGTAAGGAATTAATTTATTTTGTAAATAAAATTATTCCTTAACTTCATAATCGATTTTAAATGTTTAGTTATACCTGTCTGAAAAGAGGTCTCCCGCCTGTTTCTCAGTTCATTTTGACAGCTTGCATTTTAGTCGGATTATAGAACATTAAAATTATAGGTACAATGAATATTTACGTAGGTAACCTCTCCTGGCAGATGACCGATGAGGATCTCAAAACCTTATTTGAACAGCATGGTTCTGTTACATCAGCCAAGATCGTTAAGGATAAAGTAAGCGGACGCAGCAAAGGCTTCGGATTCGTTGAAATGCCTGAGGACACTGAAGCCCAGAATGCGCTAAGCGGCCTTTACGACTCTGAAGTGCTTGGTCGTAAGATCATCGTTAATGAAGCTCAGCCTAAACCACAAGGTGGTGCAGCAGGCGGCGGCTTCAAAAAGAGAAGCTTTGGAGGTGGAGGTAGTGGTAGCAGCGGAGGAAGCGGCGGAGGTTACAAAAAAGGCGGCTTTAATCGCGGCAGCAGTAGCGGCGGCGGCGGTGGCTTTAACAGAGATTATTAATATCAATCATACCTGTTGTTACCTGAAATCCTTTCACTTGCGTGAGAGGATTTTTTATTTTTAACCCACACATACAAAAATCCTTGTTTCTGCGTTTAT
>JAYUXA010000300.1:0-2659 GCA_043753245.1 Chitinophagaceae bacterium | reverse complement strand
TGCCCGTCGCGTTTGTCTACTTCTGTATTTACAGAGGCTGTCTGGGCAGTCAGCTCAAAAACAGCATCACTAAAGTCAGGTTTTGTAGCAGTAGCGGTAGCCTCAAAGGTTTTAAACAATCCGGCAACATCGGAAATTCCAAGATGGGTAATGGAAAAAGTCAGTTTGGAATGTGCAGGGTCAGCTTTCCAGGTAGTCTGGGCAAAAACCGGCAGGCTTAGTACTAGTAATACAATCAGGGAAAAGTTACATTTCATGGTGTGCTGTTTATATGGTTAACGATGTTGAAACATCAAAATTAAACAAATTATTGTTTTATCCAAATTGGATTAATTCAGGATCTGTTAATGTTACCAAATATACTGCCATTAAAAAATTTTAATGCAAAAGGTATAAGTTGATACTAACAGTAAAAAAAATACCTTCGCCGAAAATTGTACGCTTCTATTGCTTCCTTAAATTTTAAATATTACCGGCCTGCGCTGGTAACGGGTGTAACCGTTGTGGCCATATCAACAATTACCAGGCTGCTGTTATTATTGAAATCAGCCTCGGGGGTAGAATGGACTATCAGTTCCATTTCCGGGCTTCTGAGTATTGGATTATTGTATGATCTGGTTATTGCTTCTTACGTTATGCTTCCGTTAGTAGTGCATTTGTGGTGGACGAATGAACGTATGTATACAGGCATATGGAAATGGGTAACCATAATCATTTTCCTGATCATATTGGGAGTAGTGTTATTCAGTTCTCTGGTACCAGCTGATTTTAATAAAGAACTCCGGCGGGGAGTGATCCTCTATTTCGGGATCAGGCTGCTGGTGTTTATTCTGCTATCGCTGCGTGCTCCCTCCAAAAGGATAAGTTGGAGAAAAGGAGTATTGCTTATTGATTATTTTCTGATCACTTATATCCTTTTATTCATTGGCATCAGTGAATGGTTTTTCTGGGATGAATTTTCTACCCGGTTTAATTTTATTGCCGTCGATTACCTGGTGTATACCAACGAAGTATTGGGAAATATTCAGGAATCATACCCTATCGTATGGATAATCATCGCAGTGCTGTTTATCACCTTTTTATTTACCGGTATAAATAGAAAAAACCTGGTAGCCCCTACTGAGAACAGGCCGTCCCTTTCCAGCCGCAGCATTGCCGCATTGCTGTTAATGGTACTGCCCTTCACAGGCTATTTTTTTCTTAGCAGCAGTGTCCGCAAATTCACCAGCAACGAATACGTGAATGAACTGGCAGGCAACGGCTTGTTCGAGTTTGGCACTGCATTTCTGCACAATGAACTGGATTTTTATAAGTTTTACCAGACCATTCCCGACCTGGAAGCGTTTAAAATTTTAAGAACCCAGCTGGAAAGTCCCGGCAGCAGCTTTACCAGTACAGACCCGTTTAATATCGAACGGGAAATCAATTACAAGGTGCCGGAAAAAAGAATGAATGTGGTGCTGATCAGTGTGGAAAGCCTGAGTGCTTCCTTTATGAAGCATTTTGGAAATACGGAAAACATCACCCCTCAACTGGATTCACTTGCCAATGAAGGCATTTTATTTACCAGTTTATATTCATCCGGAACCAGAACGGTCAGGGGTTTGGAAGCACTGGCACTTTCTATTACCCCGACTCCGGGCCAGAGTATTGTAAAACGACCTGGGAACGAAAATTTATTTTCCCTGGGGTCCGTCTTTCGTTCAAAGGGATATGATACAGAATATATCTATGGAGGCTATGGCTATTTCGACAATATGAATTACTTTTTTTACAACAATGGATATAAGGTGGTAGACAGAGATGCCATAGCAACAAAAGATATTCACTATGCGAATATCTGGGGTGTGGCGGATGAAGATTTGTTTTCTCTTGCAATCAAAGAATTCGACTCCAGTTACCGGAATGGAAAAAATTTCTTTGCACAGGTAATGACGGTATCCAACCACCGGCCGTTCACTTATCCAGAAGAACGTATTGATATTCCTCCGTCCCGGCAGCAACGTTCGGGGGCAGTTAAATACACGGATTATGCTATAGGGAAATTTATCCGGGATGCCCGTACAAAATCATGGTTTAGCAATACGCTGTTTTTAATTGTGGCCGATCATTGTGCAGGAAGCGCAGGCTCGGCCGAATTACCTGTAACAGGATATCATATTCCGATGATTATTTATTCTCCGGCAAATATAACCCCCGCCAGGGTTACCCGGCTAACTGCACAAATTGATATTGCCCCTACCATTTTGGGACTTCTGAAATTTAATTATAAAAGCAAATTTTTCGGACAGGATATCTTTGATCTTCCGGAGGGAAAAGAAAGGGCATTCATCAGCACGTATCAGGGTTTAGGCTATCTGAAAAATAATAAATTAATCATTCAGTCACCCGTAAAAAAAATTCAGGAATGGCAGCCGGACTTTGTTACTGGCAAAGCTGTCAAAACCGCTGCTACAGATAGTTTGGTGAAGCAGGCTATTTCTTTTTATCAATGCGCCAGCTGGCTGGTGAAGCACGGGAAATATAATAAATAATCAGCTGCCGGAAAGTATTTTATTTACATTATCCAGCTCGTCCTGATTAATGGTGTGGCCCATATTTGCATACACTTTTTCAATTACTGCAGCATTTTTATTTTTAAAAATAGTGGTAGTAGCAT
>JAYUXA010000299.1:0-5770 GCA_043753245.1 Chitinophagaceae bacterium | reverse complement strand
GCGTTCTTAAACTCCGGTGGTACAGCCTCTTCAAAAATTACAGCAGCAATCTGAAAAAGACCAGTTGATAGCCATCAGGCCGCACTGGAAATATACCTCACCAGTGATCTTTTAGCAATTGGGAGTAAGGTTTCTTCGACAGGATAGGTTAACCCGGTTTCGATACAATACACTGCGGGGTTAGGCATGTCCTTTTTTATCTTTAATAACTCAGCCTTGATATTTTCATAGGTATTTATAAGGCTACGTTCCCATTGATGGATGAATTCTGTTTTTATGGAGCGGTATTTTTCATCCTGTTTTTGAAAAATGCTCAGACTGTATTGATAAACCCTGGTTTGCCGGTAAGATCCTTCCGATAAAAAAAAATAGCCTTCACTTATTTCAAGCGGCACAATGCCAACAGGAAAAATGTTTAGTTTGTTTTCTACGAATTCATATATTTCCGCGCCATTGGAAATGGTCGTTTTTATCAGCCCCGCAGAATAATTAATAATTTCCTCCAGCTGCTGCATCAATTCATCATCCTCTATCATTTGCTGATACAGCATTTGTAATTTTTCCATCTGGATCATGGAAAGTTTTTTGGGAAATTGCTCCTGCAGATACTTTTTATTTTCCCGGAAGGCGACCAGGTTGTTGTAATGAAAAATTACATCTGCGAGCTGGGGGTACAATTTGTTTTCGCCAAAATGTTTGTTAACCTCCTGGAGGTAAGCGAGCAACGTGTATTTTTTAAGTTCGAAATCAATACATCCGTCAGAGAACCAGGTTTCGGAAAGTGTTTTCATATATTGAGATTTTATAAAACAGGCTTTCTCTAATATACATAAAATAGTTTAAAAATCCCTGTCCGGATTAAAGTTCTCCAGTTCTTTGGCCACCGCGTTAAGAAAAATGGATCCGAGTGCTCCATCGATTACCCGGTGATCGTAAGACATAGACAGGAACATCATATGCCGGATGGCAATTGAATCTCCCTGGGCAGTTTCAAGCACTACAGGTTTTTTCTTAATCGCACCCACTGCTAAAATAGCTACCTGTGGCTGGTTAATGATCGGTGTTCCCATTATGCTTCCGAAAGAGCCAACGTTGGTCATCGTAAATGTGCCACCTGATGTATCGTCCGGACGTAATTTATTGGCCCTTGCAAGATTTGCAAGATTATTTACCTGGCGGGTAAGTCCGACCAGGTTGAGCTGGTCTGCATTTTTAATCACCGGTACAATAAGATTACCGGAAGGCAAAGAGGTTGCCATGCCGATATTAATATCCTTTTTTATTATTAAACGGTCTCCGTCAACGCTGCTGTTTAACCAGGGATATTTTTTAATGCACCTGATGATGGCTTCAATAAACAGAGGAGTAAATGTTATTTTTTCGTTTTCCCTTTTTTCATATTCATTTTTAATTCGTTGTCTCCACAACACCATATTCGTTACATCCGCTTCAGAAAAACTGGTAACGTGCGGACTTGTTTGCACGCTGTCCACCATATGCCGGGCAATGAGTTTGCGCATCCGGTCTAATTCAACGATCTCTACATTACCGGAATATAACTGAGGTGCCGGTCCCGGAGCATCTGTTTTCTGTTCATTGACTACTGAAACTTCCGCATAGGATGGACGCGGTTGGTCACGGTCCTGCTGGACACTTGTCTTTCGATATCCACCGGCATCTTTTCTGTCCTCCACATATTGAAGAATATCTTTTTTACTAACTCTTCCTTCATTTCCAGTACCGGGAATAGACTCCAGCTCCTGCATACTTACCCCCTCTCCCGCCGCAATATTAAGCACCAACGGAGAGTAGAAGCGGTTGGTATTTCCCAGAGAAGATTTGTATTCCTGCACACTGACCTGCATTTTCTGCTCTGGTTGGACAGGGGCACCGGCTGGATGAACAGCAGTAAGAACGGATGGGCCGGACGGAACTTCCGTGACTCCCGTTTGTATCCTTGCGATTACTGCACCCACCGGTACCACATCATTCACCTTAAATAAAATTTCCTCCATAATACCCTGGTACCCCGAAGGCACTTCACTATCCACCTTATCCGTGGCAATGTCAAGAATGGTTTCATCCATCATCACCAGATCACCAGGGTTTTTGTACCACTTGAGAATGGTGGCTTCCATAATGCTTTCTCCCAGTTTTGGCATTACCAGGTCAACTATCGCCATATACGTTGTTATAAATTAAAAGTAAAGGATGGTGGGCCATCGGCACAAAAGTAATGCATTGCACTTTCTGCTTCCAAATTAACTAACAGACGTTAGCCCCTCATTTCCCATCAGGAATTTTCTTAACAAATTTAATGCACTGTTTGCCGTCATTTCAATATTCCGTATGCGGTCGTACCTGAACTGAAAAAGTTGCGTGGTAATATTGTTTTTATCACCTACCGCCACCCATACCGTTCCTATAGGTTTTGCGCTGGTTCCTCCATCGGGACCCATAATTCCTGAGGTGGCTACAATATAATCCGATTTCAATGTTTTTAGAGCCCCTGCGGCCATTTCCCGAACCGTGTCTTCACTGACAGCGCCTTTCGTTTCCAGTGTTTCCTGTTGCACACCCAGCAGGTTTATTTTCACCTCGTTGGAATAACTTATTATTGAACCATTAAATAAAGCAGAAGCTCCTGCTTCCTTCGTAAACAAGTGTGCGATATACCCTCCCGTACAGCTTTCTGCTGTGCCAAGAAATTTCTTTTTTTGTAAAAGCAGTCTTGCAATTACCTGGGCCATTGTGAGGTCTTCATCAATCACGAGCCATTCCTTCACAATTATTTTTAAGGATTCAAAGTGTTCATTTAGTTCACTTACAACAGCTTCTCTGTCACTACCGGTTCCGGTTATACGCAATCGGATGAGACCGTGATTGGGAAGATATGCCAGCTTAAAATTCCGGGGTAGCACTTCTTCCCATTGCTGAATATGCTCGGCCAGAAAAGATTCTCCGATGCCGGTAAGCAGCAAGGTGCGGTGAACAATAGTTCCTGTTTTCAGCTTTTCTTTTATTAATGGAATCACGATGTCGGTCATCATTCCTTTCATCTCGTGAGGCACTCCCGGCATAGAAACATAGATAACACCGTGCTTTTCGAACAGCATACCAGGAGCAGTGCCGCGGGAGTTATGGATGACGGTGCAGGAAGCCGGCACTTCTGCCTGTTTTTTATTCCTTTCGATAAAGGGACGCTTAAGCACCACTTCAAATAAATGCTGCACGTGCCTGAGAACTTCCTTATCTATTATCAGGGTAGTTCCAAAATAGTCGCATAGAAAAGGTTTGGTGATGTCATCGGCTGTAGGACCCAGCCCTCCGGTAATCAGGATCAACTGAGAAGAAAGGGTCTCTGCTTCGAGTGCTTTCCACATCTCCTCGTAATTGTCGCCCACTGAAACCCTTTTTCTTACCCAGATGCCTTCGGCGTTCAGCTGGCTGGCTATCCATGCACTATTGGTGTCTACTACCTGTCCTATCATCAACTCATCGCCGATCGTAATAATAGAAGCCTGAACCGGATTATCGTTCATACATTACCATTTATTTACTCATTGCTCCATCGATACTGACTTTTCCTGGTCCGAGCAAAAAGAGGGTGATAAAGATCAGGAAGAAAAGTGTGGCCAGCTCGCCTTTTCCGAAAAAATCTGCATTATGGGCGCTGAACAGAGCCACCAGCATAACGATGATGATCGGCACACTCGCTACCCTGGTAAACAATCCCAGTATAATCAGTAAAGCGCAAAATACTTCTGCAAATATCGTGAGCGAAAGAGAGATCTTCCCGCTAAGGCCCATAAAATTGATGAAATGCTCACTGTAGGAAGCAAAATGAACCAGCTTATCATACCCATGAGCCGCAATTAAAATTCCGCCACACAGGCGTAAGACGAGCATTGCGGTATTGAACGCGGAGGGACTGTATCCGATGCTTAGAAGTTTTTTCATGTTGGAAAATTTTTCAAATGTACTGCTTTATAAATGCAGGGTTTATCTAAAGATATTGTTAATCTGCTCACTTATCCACAGGTGTTTGGAACGATGTTTGGTTGACACTTAATAATTTAGAATCTTTACCTTATTTGCTTAGACCAACAGAACTTAACTAATACAATGAAGATGAAGCAAGCACCTGTTTTGTTACTGATGATCGGACTTTCTTATTATTCATCAGCCCAGCAAACCAGTTTCATAAACGACCCTCAGGGTTCATTTAATCAGGCAAAGGAATATTTTCAAAAGGAACAGTTCAGTCTTGCATATCCCATTCTCAAAGATCTGCAGCTAAAGCTTCGTGAAACAGAACGCAGCAATGATGCGCTGAATTACCAGGAAATCAAATATTATGCTACAGTATGCGCCTTAAAACAAAATGAAGAAAGGGCCGTGATAGCCGCCCGGGAATTTATAGACCTGGAGGATAATGAGCCGCTGATGCAGATGATGAGCTTTCACCTGGCTGAATATTATTATAGAAAACAGGATTTTGCCAAAGCGATCGATGCCTATGAAAAAGTCAACATCGAAAACCTGAGTAATGATGAAATTGCAGACCAGAAGTTTCACCTGGGGTACAGTTATTTTACCGTTCAACGGTTTGCCCAGGCCAAATCCTTACTGAATACCATCCGTCAGATGCCCCGCGACCGCAATTATCTGGATGCAAACTATTATTATGGCTTTATCGCTTTTAACGACCGGAATTACAGCGATGCACTGGAAGCATTTACCGTAGTGGAGGACCATGAACGGTATGGAAAAGTAGTGCCCTATTATATTTCTACCATCCGGTATTCCCTGCATCAGGAAGACAGAGCAGTGGCCTATGCAGAAAGTAAACTGAAGAAAGGTAACCAGTATTATGAAGTGGAAATGAAGCAACTGGTTGGGCATAGCTATTTTCAGAAAAAACAGTACGACAAGGCACTTCCTTATCTGGAAACCTTTGTAAATAAATCAAAAAAAGTAAGCCGGCAGGATCTGTATGAACTGTCTTATAGTTATTACCAGACCAGCAACATTAAAAAAGCAATCGAGGGATTCAAACAATTAGGTGGTAAGGAAGATTCACTTGCTCAGAATGCGATGTATCTTTTAGGTGACGCCTACTTAAAAACAAACCAGAAAACAAATGCCCGCAGTGCGTTTTTATTTTGTTCTGCTAACAGCAGTAACCAAAAACAACGCGAAATATCCATGTTCAATTATGCCAAGCTATCCTATGAACTGGGGTTTCAGGATGTGGCGCTTTCTGAACTGCAAAAATTTACGCAGATCTATCCGCAATCGGAGTATAGCAATGAGGCAAGAGATCTTTTGGTTTCCGTAATGGCTAACACCAGTAATTATCAGGATGCCCTGACGCTGATCGAAGCGATGAAAAATCCTTCTCCGTCTGCTAAGCAATTGTATCCGGTAATCTTATATGGAAGAGCTACGGAACTAATTAACGATGGATTGTTGCAGCAGGCAAAAGACCTGCTTACAAAAGCAGAGAAAACAATTCCAAATACGGCTGTTCTTCCATTCGTTCAATTCTGGAAAGGAGAGATAGCATACCGCACCAATAATACCGATGAAGCCATACGCTATTACTTTGATTATCTGAAAAGCGGTGCAGTCAATGGAGAAGCGAACCCGGTCAATGCGAAATATAATCTTGGATATGCTTTTCTGAAAAAAGAAAATTACCAGCAGGCTGCAGGATTTTTTGAGCAGATCGTAACAGTGCCTAAAGTTAACTCTCCGGTGATCGAAC
>JAYUXA010000298.1:0-2666 GCA_043753245.1 Chitinophagaceae bacterium | reverse complement strand
ACTTTTTGCCAAGTACGGCTATCAACCAGCTGGAAATGTGGCAGGCGCAAACATTTGACAGTGCTACCATCGACCGTGAACTGGGATGGGCTGAGAACATCGGATTTAATACGATGAGGGTTTACCTGCATAGTGTTGCCTGGAAACAGGATCCACAGGGATTTAAAAGCCGGATGAACCGCTATTTAAATATCGCTGACAAACACCGCATAAAAACACTTTTTGTATTTTTCGATGATTGCTGGAATCCAATACCGCATCCGGGTAAACAGCCTGATCCAAAGCCGGGTGTACATAATTCCGGGTGGGTACAGGATCCGGGTAAACCTCTCTCAAACGACACTACCCTGTTTCCAGAACTGGAAGCTTATCTCACAGATGTAATGACGCATTTTGCAAAAGATAAAAGAATACTGCTTTGGGATCTTTATAATGAACCGGGAAATTCAGATAAAAGAGACTCTTCCCTCCCATTGCTCAAAAAGGTATTCAGTTGGGCAAGAGCAGTAAATCCGGAGCAGCCGGTCAGTGCAGGTTTATGGGCATGGGATTTTGAAAAACTGAACGAATTCCAGTTGCTGAATTCAGATATCATTACCTATCATAATTATGAAGACCAGCCCTGGCACCTGCGTACCATAGAATTATTAAAGGCTAATGGCCGTCCGCTCATCTGCACCGAATATATGGCAAGGACAAGGAACAGTCGGTTTTCCACTATTCTGCCCCTGCTGAAAAAACAAAATGTTGGTGCGATCAACTGGGGATTTGTTGCGGGAAAAAGCAATACTATCTATGCCTGGGATACGCCATTGCCTTCGGGAGAACAACCTGTAGAATGGTTTCATGATATTTTTTTAAAGGATGGCACTCCCTATCGTCAGGACGAAATAAACCTCATTAAAAAATTAACCTCTACCGCAAACAAATAAATTTAGAAAGAAGCCTCAGGTTTATTGAGCAGCCACACTATCCTTGAAAAAACCTCCGGATTATTGGGTCGTCACTGCATCTTTCGGGACATCCGGTGCCGACTCAATAATTTTAGAGGAAAGATTGAGTTTATTTCCAGATAATAAAATATCACTGCTTTCGGCTCCTTCTACCCGCAGGTAAGTACCGGTCTGGTTCAGGGTTTTGGACCCGTTAATAAATACATTACGGGAATTTTGTAACCGGATCACCGATTCTGCAGCCTTGCTTCCTGCCAGCTTCACTCCGCTCAGCTCCAGGTCGTCTACATCATCGCACACTATAGCAGGACGAAGATCATCTGCCAGCAGACGGAAATAAACATTGTTTAGCGTCACGCCCGTTACATGATGCAGGTATAATGCATACGCAGGCAGGTCGCCAAACATATACATCTCCGGATAATCCCTGTCCAGATCAGGAACAGTGCGGCGCGCACCCTGAATAGCTGTTCCGCCTCCTGTAAACGTAAGATCAATATTGCTGAAGGTGATCCCGGAAGGTCTTGTTTTAGTGGTTCCGGTGATCGACATCGCAATATTGTCCTGTGGCGTAGTGCCTGTGATATTGTTGAATAAAATGTTCTGAAGCCTGCCTTTTTCCCAGTCCTTATCGATAATATCGAAGGGTGCCGTATCCGTTTCCTTTAATTTCCAGCCTGCCAGCCGGATAGATATCGGTCCGCGCACATTGTCCATCGTGATGTTGGAAAAGGTGATGTTTTTGATCATTGCACCCATGGACTCCTGGATCTTGATGCCGTTGAGTTTGGTGTTTTTAATGGCACAATTGGAGATCGTAACATTTTCAATATTGTCAACAGCATCCGGACCAAAACGGATCGCGGCGCATTTGGAACTAATGATGCAATTGGTAATGGTAATATCCCGGCAGGGATGGCCTTTTTCACTTACTTTAAATGCAAGACTATCGTCTTCGGTATTGATGATACAATTGGAAATATGCACTTCGCGGCATCCATCGATATCAATCCCGTCGCGGTTAGGGCTTACCAGATTTTCAATATGTACGCCTTCCACACGAACCCTGTCACATTGCAGCAGCCAGCATACCCACACGGCGGAATTGCTAAGAAACACATCCTGCAAACGCACATCCTTACACGATCTCAGCTGTATCAGGTAAGGGCGTTCTGAATAGGTGATATCTGCACGGAAATATTGTCCCTGGCCATCTATTCTGCCACTACCGGTGATCGCTATATGGTGGCAGGTATCGGCATAAATGAAAGACCGGACCCCATCGCCATGAGCAAACTTTCTGTCTACATTGTATTTATCCAATCCGCGGGTAGCCATCAATACTGCGGTAGCCGCGACATGCAGTTCCACATTACTTTTAAGTACAAGGCCGCTGCTCAGGAAGGTACCGTTGGTAAACAACACTCTTCCGCCGCCTTTGGCACAGGCATCGATCGCTTTTTGTATTGCAATGGCATCATTTGTTTTACCATCTGCTTTTGCGCCGTACTTACGCACATCGTAAACGTTTACCTGTTCTATGGGGGGAATAAATTCAGCTTTGGCTGAAGGGCTGCTGATCAGGAATCCTCCTGTCGCTAATGCAGCCATATTTCCTACAAGATCTCTTCTTTTCATAGCAATCGTCTGGTTTTGAAGCCGGTAGACAAATTAGAAGTTTTACCAACCCAAACTATGCTGTACTGAGCGTAA
>JAYUXA010000297.1:0-12082 GCA_043753245.1 Chitinophagaceae bacterium | reverse complement strand
GGAAAAGTGACAGGTATTGTTGAGATGACTTACGTTCCTGTTTGAGCATTTAAAGGTATCGGCCTCTTTTCATCGATTGATTCAACGCTTGCCTTCCATAAACCCATACTGGCGAAGGATTTGTTTGAGCATGGTCAGAGCAACATCCGGATCAATATGGGGATCCCCGCTATCCAGCTGCAGCACAAAAAAATACGGATGGTTGTTTTCTTCGATAAACCCCGTAATCCATCCTACTGACTGTCCCTGACTGGTAGTGGCAGACCCGGTTTTAAAACTCAGCTTGTAGTTGGCATTTTCCTCTCTTTTCATCATATTTCGTACAATGCGCTGTGAGCGCGGCTGAAAAGGTAATTGTCCAAAATACAATTTTTTGACCAGGCCAAGCTGTTCATCGCCGGTAACCTTCACCGTATTGTCCAGCCAGAAGGTGTCCAGATTATTTGTAATAACCGGTTTGCGGTACGATCTGCCGTACCCGAGGGTATCCAGCCAGTGCTGCATGGTATCTTTTCCGATGCGCCTTGCAAGTTCCTGAAACCATGGCACAGCAGAATAACGGAAAGCATTTTGCATGTTCAGATCCTGGTTCCATTCCGGATTGACTCTGATAATTCCATCCCAGGGAATAACCGTTCCTGAATCTTTAACCCTTCCCGTTTCAATGCCTACCAGTGCGTTGACGATCTTAAAAGTAGAAGCAGGAAGATAGGAGCTGTCCCGGAACCTGTTCATATTATACACAGTGAACACTCCGGTGCCGTTGTCAAATAAAGCAAAACATCCGTTTACATGATTTGACTTAAAATATTTTTCAAGGCTGGGATCTTCTTTGGTATTGTTTACCGCGCATCCAATGAAAAGGAATAAGACTATTAAAACGATCAGATACCGCATGTGCCAGATTTGCGCAAAGGTATGACGGGAGGCAGTACAACAGGCAGGTGTATTTTGCTATGGAGCAGAATAACATTATTCTATTTATTTTTTTTACGGCGCATATGCAAACGGTCAAGTACCAGTTTTCCGATTTTTTTTCCGGTCTTATTTCCTTCGATCAGATCGAACCGGTAATGAATGCCTCCGTACATTCTGGACATACCTGCTTCCCATGCGGCCTGGTGAAAAGAAATAAACGAACGGGGTGGTATGCCGAACTCACTTTCAGAAGTGTCCTTGTAGGCAAAATTATCTCCGAAAATATCGGTCATTACTACTGCTGCAGCGGCAGAAATAACCGAGTGGCCACTAATGTATGCAGGAAAGGGTGGCGTCTGTATATAGGGTTTCCATTCCGGATCGATGTACTGGTTGATCACCGTTTCCGGTCTGATCATATTACTGCGGAATTTTTCTTCCCAGCAACTGATAAATCCATCGAACAATGCGATCGAGGTTTTAGCATATGCATAGACTGTTTTATTAAAATCCACGTTTGCACGGTGGCCGGCAATGCCTACAATATTCATCCAGTGGCCTCCGGGAGAAAATCGTTTGGTGGCAAACATCACGTGACCGCTGACATTCATTTTAAACGGATTGTCGTCCCAGAAATCAGCCATATGTTTCTGATCTTCACTAATGCTGTCGACCGCCTTTTTAACTTCCATCAAGGAGGTAAAATAAACAGAATTGGTGTCTTTTAAAGTAAAAAGCGGAGGCGGTATGGGCCGGCATTCTCCTCCTGAATCGAGTACCAGCGTTCTTACTTCCATCCAGTGAGGTTCCATTGCAGAGGAATAGGATGGAGGCGTAGGCACCCATCTGCCATCCTGATTGGTGACCGTATACTTACTGGCTGAACGTGTTTGTAGATAATTGTCTTTTTTTGCCCATTCCATGATGGACGTAAATATAGTATCTGCAAAAGCTCTGGTATTATCCAATACGGTTTCAGAGATCCCCTCTTCTTCTGCCTGTTTAACAATCTCCTCATAATATCCCAGCATACTTCCTTCCGGAAAGGTCACCGCATTGCCCGCTTTGGTAAATGCAAAAACAGCAGCGAGGCGGTAGTCCATTTCCATCCCTTTTACAGGTTTTGGCATTGGTGGCATATGCGGGATCTGGCCCGAAAGGGTCTGGTAATTAGTATCTCCTGCCACAATACATTCGTAAGCTGCAATATTTGCGTAAACATAATTGCGCGAGGCAACCATCGGCGGAAAATTATTTTCGAGCACGATATCATTAAGCTTTTTTACTGTCCTTGAATACAGTAAAGGATCACTGGCAAATTTCTTATAGGAATCTTTCGCATTACACGATAACAGTAATACGAATGCCGGCAAGGCATATAATCGCTTCATAGATAAACCTGTTAAAACACACTGGTAAGTTAATCGATTTCCGTCCGTCACGCTGTTAAAAGTTATCAATGGTACACCATATAGTTTCAATTAGAAATAAAATTAAATATCTTTATTGCTCCCGATCAAACCAGGGCTGCATGCAGGGTATAACTACTTACCAAAAAATATATTATACCCTTCGGGTAACCATGGCCATGTGTTTTATCGGGCATGGGGCATTTGGTATTATCACAAAACAGATCTGGTGCAATTATTTTGCTGTTTTCGACATAGGCAATAACCTGGCTTATCAGTTAATGCCTCCGCTGGGTGCTGTAGATATCATCATGGGCCTGATCATCCTGTTTTATCCCATCAGGGCAATTGTGCTCTGGCTATTCATCTGGGGCCTGGTCACTGCACTGTTACGTCCGCTTTCCGGCGAACATGTGGCCGAAGTTTTTGAACGTGCTGGCAATTATGGTGCACCGCTTGTTATGCTGCTACTCACCGGTTCAAAAATAAACCCGTTTAAAGAACTTCTGACTCCTGTAGCACTTAGCGTAGTTCCTGATCAAAAAACAAAACAGGTGCTATCGGTTTCACTGCGGCTGATTGTTTTTATGCTGCTTGCCGGGCATGGATGGCTAAATCTTATTGAGAAAAATGCCTTGATCCAGCAATATGCTTCTCTGGGCTTTTCAGATCCTGCTCAAATCGCTCACTACGCCGGTATTTTTGAAATAACTGCTGCATTTGTTTTATTGATGCGTCCATTCGGATATTTACTGCTTGTTGTTTTAGTATGGAAATTATCAACCGAACTGCTTCACCAGCACTATGCTCTTTTTGAGTGGATAGAGCGTGGAGGATCTTATGGTTGCATATTTGCGCTCTGGTTTTTAGTGACTTCAAAAAATGTTTTATTTCCCCGGATTCCGAAAATTAATCTTTCCATTTCAGGTCATTGATATGATGTCCTATTTTAGACCCTTCATCCAAACCAACAGCATTATCATGTGCGGTATGAATGCCTCCTAAAAACCGGGAGTAAGCCGTTTCTTCCGCTACTTCCCAGAAGGAATGAAAACTCCGTTCTTTATAGGTGACATTTTTATTTTTATCCATAGGTCTTCCTACATGCGAATCATCGGCAAAATTGATTTTCTCTCCATACAAACCGATCAGAGATACTGCGGCGGCAGAAGCCTGTGTGGCATGACCCGAAGGAAATGCGGGAAATGGAGGATCGGGCCAGAAAGGATCCCAGGCATCGTCAATATGCTCACTTACATAGGTCGAGGGACGTTCGGAAAAGAAATGGTATTTTATTCTCCAGCACACGATGAATGCATCTGCCACTGCCAGTCCGACCCTGGCATAGGTTTCTGCGGCAGTGATCAGATCAGGTTTTTTCGTTTTCACTACAAGCGATGCAATATTAAAGGAATGCCCCGGAGGAGTATAGGTTTCTGATGGATCGTCATTCCACCATAAAGCGATTTCTTTCTGCTCCTGGGTTATTTTTTTATTGGCCAGGTATACTTCCATAAAGTGTTTATAGTAAACAGATTGTCTGGAAGAATCATACGGGTAAAAAGAAGGCATTTTCCAGTTTGTATCCGCTAAAAGAAATGTTCGGTTGTTGCCCCAGTGCGGATGTAGTGGAAGCCTGCTGATGGTCTGCGCAAAAAAAGGTGCTTTCCAGGAACCATGACCTTCCGGCATGATCATTTTAGCATCAAAATTTGAAAGATAGCCCCGGTGTCCCCCATCATTTTTTGACCACTTAAATATTTTTGAAGCAATGGATTTACCGTAAGCCACAGATCGTTCCGCCACCTCCCGGTTGTTTAATTTAGCGGAGAACGAACGATAAATTTCATCTTCCAGTGAATCGACCTTTACTTTATTTTCCGGTGAGGTTTGAATGTAAATAGACCGGATGATGCTCGCTTCTGCCGCATTCAGGGACAATACCCAGCTGTACTTTTTATCTTTTTCCGGTAAGGGAAGATCTCCCAGTTGATTCAATTGGCCTGCAAGGGAATGGTGTCCCGGGTATCCATGTACGATAGATTCATACATAGTGGTTCCTATATAGGCAAAACCGCGGCTTGCAAATGTGGGTGAATTGGCAGGCGTATTTTTAGCGATGAACAAGGTCATGGTAGCCCACAATACAGGCACCTCCGTTTCACTGATATCAGCAACGGGTTTGGCACGATTACAGGAACCTATGCAGAATGCCAGAAAAAAAACCGTTATCCCTTTATTCATACAAGAAAATTATGCACTACTATACTGTATTAAGATCGGGTGTTGCCGACCCTGTTGCAGCAGACTGAGCTCATGCAGATTAAATTTTAATAATAACAGATCCATTAATGCTTCTCCCTTCAGATGGCCATACCCCCGGACCCGGATAAAAGGTAGGTCTTTTGGTAAAATACTGCCTGTTAAAAACATTGTTCGCACTAACACGGAATTCAAGATTTTTAAACACCCTGAAGGATGCATTTAAATCGAAAATCCCATAAGAGGGCACCAATCCAACAGCGCCGGTAGCAGCTGCGGGTTTAACTGTATTTAAGGCATCCGCATAACTATCGCCCGTAAAACTGTACAAGGCAGACCAACTGATTTTTCTATACCGGAGTGTTACTCCGTTCCTGGTAATAATATCCGGGGCACTCTCCACTCTATTACCGCTCACATCTATATTAACATTCCCGGATTTTACAACAGCAGCCGTATAGCGTGCATGCATAAATGCAGTAGAGGTAAAAACAGTAAGTCCGATTGTATTTCCAAGAAGCCAGTGTCCCTGAACAAATACTTCCAGCCCTCTGGTCAATGAATTTCCGATATTGGTTCTATAGGTGTAAAACGTTTGTGTTTCATCCATCTGAGATAGTGTCCCAAAACGGTTTTCATACCTTAGCAGGAATGCAGAAATATCCCATTTCAGGAACGACCATTCTCCCCTTAACCCTGCTTCAGCATTATATCCTTTCGCATCCTTAATGGCAGGATCTACTCTTTCATATAAAGAAGCAGGAATCAGATCCTTAAACAGCATAGGATGGTAAGCTTGCGACCATCCAGCATACAATTCGATTTTCCTGAACGGTTTATAGGATATCCCTGCACCGAACAATGGAAAATGATGATCGATTTTTAAGGGCACATTATTGTCAGGATAGTAAGTTATTACACCGGACATATTGGTTGCGCCACTTTCTATCCTTGCACCGGCATTAACAGAAAGATCTTTCAGTATATAAAATGTATTTTCTGCAAAGACAGCGATATTCTTTGTTTTAAAGTGTACATCACGACCCCAGCCTGGCTGAACCAGCGTAAGATCATAATTGCTGCCTGTAGTTCCTTTTCCAAGTTGAGTACGGTGAAGGTCGTTGTTCATATATTGAACGCCTGCCACCAGCGAGCCCCGATGTTTACCGGCAGTATAGCGCTGAAGCAGCCGGAGCTCCGTAGTATAACTGTTAAAGGCGTCAATATCCACCTGCCGGTTATTGTACTGCAGCGTTGCTGCATTAACGGTATCCGCTATGTTCGCAGGTTTGTCAAATAAAACACTTGTTCTTTTTCCAAGAACTGCAGAAGTAGAAAACTCGATCCTGGTTAATGGAGAAAGCTGCCAGTTGACCGATATTGAAGGAACATGAATATCAGGACTGTAATAGTTTCTCGACCTGGTAGCCTGTGTGGGATCAGCAAAAAACATACTGTCTGTCAATCCCCCGGGAATTCTATAGAGGTATTTTGATCTGGCCCACTCTGCACGTATCGTTAAATTGGAAGCCGCTTCATACGTCAGCACTACATCTTCCGATTCGCTGTCCGTATGTTCATTATCACGGTAACCCCCGCGTGATTTTTTATTGATATACGCATAGTATTTTAACCTTCCTATTTTTCCTGCAATTGAATTAAAACTACTAAGCTGGTTAAAGGATCCAATCGAATTAATACTTTCAAAACTAAAGGGCCTGGTGGTATCTCCCTGTTTGGACACATAATTAAGCATACCGCCAAACTGAGCACCATATTGCAGTGATCCCGTTCCCCTTACCAGCTCTATACGTTCAATACTTTCCAGGGGCATACTGTAATGACTGGCTGGATAACCGTACATATCAGAATTGGTAAGTACTCCATCTTTACGGACATTAAATTCCCAGCCCCGGTGAGGATCGAGCCCACGTGCAGATATATTTATCTGATTGCCCGCTCCATCCATATCGTACACAAATATTCCCGGTATACGGGCAAATACCTGCCTGGCTGTTTTATTGGTAACATCAATTGGTGACTGAGCAAGATTAATGACTTCTGTTTTTTTTCCCGCATAATTATATGTTCCCTGAATGGCAGGCAGGCTGTGAATGGCTGTTTCGTTAAAGAAAGAAGTGATGGTAACACTATCCAGGTACCGCGCAGTGAGGGTATCCTGCACGAACTGCGCAGAGACCGTTGAACAGATCAACAAAACCGGAAACACTGCAATTTTTTTCATACTGTCAATTTCATGACCCCTTACATCAAACACCCTATAGCGTTGTAAACAATGTTTAATTAATCCGCCCCGTCAGTTTGGGCTCTTGCAACAGCATAATTACCTACAGCAATACCCGTAGCAAATCCTGCATCGCAATCACTGCGAAAATGAATTCCGCCATATAGCCTGGACATAGATGCTTCCTTTGCCATATCGGTAAACTTACTGCCTCTGTTGGGCAATAGATGATTCAGTACGGTTGCTGCGGCAGCACTGAAATTGGCATGCCCTGAAGTATAGGCAGGAAAGTTTGGTATACCTGTGAGCGTCTTTATTTCGCTGTTGGCCTGTGTAGGGCGCTGGTTAAAATAAAAGTACTTGGTATCCCAGCATACGATTGCTGCATCCATTTCCGCCATATTCAACAGTGCAAAATTTCTTGCCCATCTCACTTCACTGTAATTTTCTTTTATAAACTCTTCGGCAGCTATCGTATTCCAATGTCCTGCAGGCGTATACGTTCCGGCACCATCGGCCCAGAAATGAACAATGGCCAACCGTTCGCGTGTTGCGTTTTTAGTGTAGTACAATACTTCCTCTATTTCTTTCTTCATCGCTTCAGTATTGGTTAAAGGAGGTGGTGGTGGCCGTAAGCTGATCACCGTCAATGAATCAAATAAAAATGGTTTTACCTTGCAGAATAAAGGAAGCATCGGTGGTCTTTTCGGAAACTCCAGACTAAGCCAGCATATTTCTCCTTTTGCAATGGCAGAGTCTTCCAGCGATTTCCAATACGCCGGATTACCAATTGCAGCACCTGCCCTGTCTGACCTTCCCCTGGCGGTGAATTTCTGTGCTATCTGTTTACCCAATGCTTCTCCGGCTTCCATCTCACTTCGAACATTGGCTCCGCTCATGATCCGGTACAGTTGCTGCTCTTCCGCTTTTTGCTGAATAAATGCAAGGTCACCGGGAAATAATAATTTAAGCATCTCGATAGTAACACCCGCCACTACTGCATCTTCACTCGGATAAGATGGAAGTACGGAACGCGGCAGCAGCGCATTTACACTGGAATCGATGGCGTAAGGAGCAGCACGATTGTACAGGTATTTATAGTGCCATGCAGCTACCAGTGCATCATATTGTGCAGCACTGACATAGGCGTACGCACGTGCAGCATACGGTGGATTGGCAAACGGAAACAGCGGGTAGGCGAAGGGGTTAGCTGCGCTCGGAGCCGGGTAGGTTCCATCGTCTTTTTGATAAGGTGGAAGATTGTGTAATGCTACCAGTCCCCTCATAATTTCATTCCATCTTAATACCGCACCAGCACTCCAGTATTTGATAATATCTTTTTGTTCGTTACTCAGATTTTTCTGGTACGCTTTAATTTCATTAAGTTCGGCAACGTATGCCGGAGTATTCGTTGCAACCGGTGCTGCCAATGCTATTTCATCAGGTGCGGAAAGCAATATGGGTTTCCAATCACCCGCATTTAGGTCAAGATTGGATGGAGCAAGTGCAGGATAGGCAGCAGTTCTGTCGTTGATGTCCTTGCGGCAGGACCAGCAAAATATCCCTGCCATGAGGGGAAGTAATACAATAGTAAGCAGTAATTTCTTATTCATGATTAGGAATTTTTGGTATTGCCGTTTGATTTATTCTTTCCTGAGAAATTAATGATATAAAAGAATCCGCCATACACAGTAGTGGTTTGGCCTACATTTCTTCCCTGAAGAGTGTATTTACCACCTCCAAGCACTTCCAGACCGGGTAGTGCATGAACGGTATATTTTACATTCACCCCAACCTGTGTGGCATTCATTTTATTACTGGGAAAAGGCATGTCGTTTTTCCTGATATCAAATCCTCCGAGCGTGGTACTGTTTTCTACGATACCCTCTGCAACCCAGGTATCACTCCGGTAACCGGCCCTGGCATTGTATCCCAGCACATCCGGCATCTCCACTATATTGGTGTAATGCATTTCTGTAGTGAAATAGGAATTTCTGTCGATCTCAATATTTCCTCTATACATATATACTCCGGAAGCAGTCGCAAAAAAATGTCCGAGCTGATAATCCGCCATGATCCTTAACGAACCGACCCTACTTCTCATACCAATAGACAATGGCAGAAAGTCTGCTGCATAATTACTGGTCGGAAAAGAGATCCCACCAACCGCATAAGCAGAAATAATTCCTTTTTTACCAACATGTTTTAAAAAAGGCATCCATTTCAACATCAGGGATAAATCCTGAAAACCTTTCATTCCCTTCAATGTTCCTGCAGATGCTTTGGTTTGCACATAAGGAAGATTAAATAAAAAATTCAATTTATTAGTAATGCCGTAACTACCCATAGCACTTACCGATTTTGTAGATACAGTGCCAAGATTCAAATTGTTTCGTTTAAAATCACCTTCCCAATACTCTTTCCAATTACTTTGAGTATATACTCCACCGATGCACAATACTTTTTTATTCATCATGATGGCATCAACATCCGTTTGGGCACTAGCGATGTGCATGCACAGGATGGCGAGAATTGCCGCACACCCTTTTTTAAATTCAGGATCAAAGAAAGTCATAAGCTTAGCATTAGTTTTAATTATCGGCGCTGTGTACCAATATAGCAATACCAGTACAATTTTGTGTAGCTGTCAGTTATTGAATTAATCACCATCGATTAATCAGGCAACTATTACCCGTGGAGGTTGTTTGCGTACAAGGCGGGGATTGGCAGTATAAAATGGACAATCGTCCATGCTGTTATGCTCGTGATGGGCATTTAAAGCAATAATATTCCAGGAATTGTTTTGCTCTTTATACTCTGTAGTAAATGATTTACCGGAGGACCCTGCACTATTTTCCTTTCCCTGGGTAGAATGATGAATGTCATTAACCAGTTTAAAAAAATCAACACCAGAATTGCGAATACGGTTTTTGTTTTCATTCCGAATACAAAGCAGTACCAGCTCTCCGTTAACAACCTTTCTTTTTACATATTGGTAATGAATGCCCTTCAGTTCAATTTCTCCATAGAAACGTTGAAATACGGTAGAATTCCCCGAAAGATAAGGAGCGTTAAGTGGAATTTTAATTTCCATTAAGGTAGATTCGTCGTATTGGGCATGGTCTATTTTTGATTCGAGGACAATATCGGCGCGCCGCTCCAGAAAACCGGACACAAAGCGATATCCTACCCAATTAAAGGCGAGAATCAGCAGCAGCAATATCGAAGCAGTCCTTTTCAACAATTTAGACAGGTAAGATAACCCATTTATTTCAAAAAAAGTCAAAGATCAGCCATCAAATTCCGTATACAGCTGCGGCATTCAGACCAAATATCCTGTCTTTATCTTCCGGAGAAAAGTGTTCAGTATATTTTTCCAGCAGGCTTTTCCACTGAACATACAAACCTGAAAGTAGCATCACCGGCCAGTCACTTCCAAACATAATCCGTTCGTTTCCAAAGCATTCGAATACAGTGTTTAAAAAAGGGTAAAAATCAGCCGGCCGCCAGCTTTTCCAGGATGCTTCTGTAATAAGTCCGGAAAGTTTGCAATATACATTTGGGCAGGCGGCGAGAGAACGTAGTCCTTTTTCCCATTCTTCTTTATTACTCCCATTGATATCCGGCTTTCCGCAGTGATCCAGGATAAATGTCTGACTGGGGTATTCTGTTGCAAGTGCTGTTGCAGCTGCTAACTGACGGGGAAACAGAAGCAGATCGAAGGTGTACCGGTATTCCTGTAATAATCCAATTCCTCTCCGGAAGTTTTTCCCGTAATAAAAATCGTCCGGTTCAGTCTGGGCAATATGCCGAAGGCCTTTAATTGAGGTGTATTCTTTCAGACCATCCAGTTTTTTTTGCAGATCCGGGGCGCTGAGATCAGTCCATCCTATCACCCCCTTAATAATCGGATGCGTCCGGGCAAGTTCTGCGAGAAAGCGGGTGTCCAGTTCCTGATTACCCGATTGTACGGCGATACAACCATCCACAAAATTTCTTTTAAGGGTAGACTCCAGTTCACCGGGTAAATAATCTTTGCGGAGTACTTCCATCGATTTATCGATCCAGGCAAAATCCGTTTTATTGTATTTCCAAAAATGGACGTGGCTGTCGAGCACCATATCTTTTTAGTAAAGATAACTATCCTTAATTCACGGAATTACTGAGCAGCGATAAAGATTGTAATGGGATAATCAGCCGAATTATAATAAATACAGGCGTTAAAAGTGATCCAGGCTTAATTCTTAACGATCATTTTTATGTTCTTAAAGGAACGGGGATTAAAAATATCCGGCTGGTGCTGGTCGTACCCTTTAAAAATGAATTCTTCGTATGTTTTAGTAGGACGTCTGATGATCCGGCTCCTGGTATATATCGTCTTAATCTGAATCCCCAGGAATAATTTCACCGATTTGATAAGCTGTGCGGCGGGATATTTTCCCGCAGATGCATTTTGAGTAATGGTAATAATGTTCATATCAATGTAATAAAGGTGAAAAAAAGCCAGGCCTGAAAAAGCCCGGCGGTTTGTTGATCGTACCCTTTAAAAGAGTTGAATTATTTTACTTAACCTGCAGCCTGGTGTCAGAGCTGGCCTGCAGCGTCTAATAGGGTTACGGGAGTGTAGATGACAGATCCATCAAGGCCTACAACTCTTAAGCGGTAGTATAGAGGACCTGCATATGCTTTGTGAAATTTGTCGGTAAAGAAATACGCTGGTTCAGTCTGCCAGTCGCCGGTGAAAAATATTCCGGACTCCTGGTAAGAGCGTCCGTCTGTGCTGCGTTCCAACACATAATGGCTCACTGCTCCCTGGAAAGGCATCCAGGTCAGCAATATCTTTTTGTCCGTTCTTGCCCTGACCTTTATAAACGGAGCATCCGATTCAGAAGGAGCAATGGAATAGCTTGTTTTTGTTTGTTCGGCAGCATTGATTGCGTAAGAAACATTCTGTGCGTTTGCAACAGTGCCAATGATCAGAATGGCGATAAGTGTAGGGTACAACGTTTTCATACTTTATATTTAAGTGTAACAAAATGTGTACGGATTATGGAACACAGGATTGGGATTATAAAGTAATTCTTAAGGAAGATTGGAAAACGAGGAGTTATTGGAGATTTAAAAAGGGAGGTTCAGAGGAGAATTGGAGTTCGTGTAATTCTTATTGGTAAAACAAAGATTGCACGGGAATTTCACAGATGCAATAGTAAAAATACTATTTATAAAAAAAATACCCCGCCATTATGGT
>JAYUXA010000296.1:0-2674 GCA_043753245.1 Chitinophagaceae bacterium | reverse complement strand
ATCCGTTATTTGCACGATTTGAGCGGTGTCAAAAGTCTGACCATCAAAAGGCATTTTATAAATTTGATTGCCTAATGAAAAAGCCAGCCATTCACCGTCCGGGGACCAGGACGGTGCGGTTAGTCTATAATCCGTTACCCTCTTGAAGCCGGTACCATCTCTATTAAGCAGGTAAAATCCAAGGGAATCAAACTTAACGCTATTCATATACCATTCGCAGGGTGGCACACCATTGGCAAAAAAGCCAACCAGGGGAGTATGATTAAAGCCTACTACCTGTGCGCCGGGATGCCATACCGGATCGGTAAAAGGTTGATGAAATTCAATGGCCGGAGCAGTACACTTTGGGGTGGTGTTCTTTTTTGTTCAACTGCCGAATGCCACCATTAACAGCAAAGGGAGAATGACTTTCACAAGAGGTTATTTTTAGGATTGACAGCAGAGTAAATATAAGCGTTGCTTCAGGCGGACTTTTATTGTGATCATGCCCTCCGCAGAGTTGGGCAGGGCCATAAGAGGATAGATAGACCAGCTCCAAACATAAAGTACTATGCATCGGAATGGATATAATCATTAAAACCTGGTAGTAAAGGATAGAAAGCGGGTAAAAGTGTTGGAAAATCACTCATATAGGATTAAAATAACACGTTGCCGACTTTGTATTTATCGAAACCGAAATTTATATTATTATTTCGAAAATAACACGGATAAATACATCAGCATTGCAGGATTGGCCGACTTTTTAGTAATTTGCGCATACTTATATGTTAACAAAGGAAAAAATACTAGAGACGATCCGAAGTAACAAATCCGGGTTCACTGATATTGGAGTTATTCGTATTGGCTTGTTTGGAAGTTATGCAAAAGGAAAGGCATTGCCTGGCAGCGATGTAGATATTTTAGTTGAGCTTTCACGACCGGATTGGGATATTTTATGTATGGTATGGGATATACTTGAAAAGCAATTGAACACCAAAGTAGATCTTATCCGCAAAGGCTCCCACCTTCGCGAAACTTTCATGAGATCAGTCGAAAAGGATATTATTTATGCTTGATTTTATTATTCAGGAGAGGCTTGAATTGATCGCTGAGCACGTAAATATTATCCTGAACAGGATGAAAAAAATATCCGCTGCTCAAGACTTTATCGCATACGAAGATGGGCAAATACTTTATGATTCGATTCTTGTACGACTTCAATCAATTGGAGAGAATATCAAAAAAATTTAAAATATTCAGGATGGATTTACGGAACAGTATCTTCATTTGGATCCACGTCCAATAATCAGGTTTCGTGATATAGCATCCCACCACTATGAATTAATGGATTATCAGGTTATATATAATATTTGCACCAAAAATATCCCTGAACTGGATTATGCGGTTAAACAGTACCTGAAAGCATGAATAGCCAAAGGCAGACCTATTGCCACTGTTGACGTAACCTCATTAGCTAGAGAAACAAAAAATTCTTCAATCGAATTAGTTTTTTTGGAAAAGGGTAATGTTATCTTGTCGAATTAAAAAGCGTATTGTCAATCAGCGAACTGACAACACGCTTTCATAGCCCAATGGTTGCCTTTCTGAAAAATTTTCAATGTAGCGGCAAGAAGATCTTTGGCTGGCACTTGCTTGACATTTCCCAACGAAAAAGTAAAATTCGCTTGGGAGATCCTGCCTAAAAACGAAATGGGTTCTATTTACGTTTATGGTATAAACGAGATATGTCTCACATAAGGCTTATTTTCATAATAATCGGCTTTCTGTTTAACTCAATAGTTCAGGCACAACTGATCGATCCGACCAATACATACAACGCTGTTTCAGGTGATCGATATTTTCGTTTCAGTTACGACAATGATTATTTTACCAAAACGGACAACTATTATACGCAGGGAATCAATATTGAATATGTACATCCGGTATTACAAAAATTTCCGCTTACCGGATTGCTTGCAAAACTCCCCGGCAGCAATTACAAATATGGACTTTCCATAGATCTTGCCGGTTATACACCTACCAGCATCGCCGCTGATCATATCTTGTACGGAGACCGTCCCTATGCTGCCAGTCTTACTTTAAAAACGTTTAAGATCAGCACTGACGCAGTGCATAAACGGCAGCTATCCACTTCACTGATTTTAGGAGTGCTTGGACCATTTGCCTTGGGACAGGAAATACAGACAGGAATTCATAAAGGGTTGAATAATCCATTACCTATGGGCTGGCAATTTCAGATCAAAAATGATATTATTATGAATTACCGGGTAAATTATGAGAAAAGAATATGGAATGCCGGTAAAGGGTTGCAGATAGGTGCCGCGGCAGAAGCGAGATTAGGAACTTTTCAGCAGAAGTTGGGAGCCGGATTTACAATTATGGCGGGTCATTTCAATGATCCTTACGAATATATTGTTGGAAGGAAATCCGGAAAAAAACTACAATATTATTTCTTTGGACATCCATTTATAAATCTAATAGGATATGATGGCACATTGCAGGGAGGATTATTCAATCGTAAAAGTCCCTATACTATTGGTGCGGCAGATATAAGCCGTTTGGTATTCCAGGGAGATGCAGGCATAACCATCAGCACACGCAGACTTTATCTATCCTATTGCCAGTCGCTTATGACCAAAGAATTCAGTACCGGTAAATATCATCGCTGGGGAGG
>JAYUXA010000295.1:0-5789 GCA_043753245.1 Chitinophagaceae bacterium | reverse complement strand
TCAAAGTCCTTTTTACGCCTGATGAAGAAATTGGGCGGGGAGTGGACAAGGTAGATATGCATAAGTTGGGAGCTGCATTCGGCTATACGCTTGATGGCAGTGAACGGGGATCTTTTGCGGATGAAACCTTTTCTGCAGATGGTGTTGTCGTTACCATTTACGGAGTAGGCACACATCCCGGCGAAGCAAAAGATAAAATGGTCAGTGCCTTAAAACTTGCCGCACAATTTATAGATGAACTTCCAAAGGATTTTTATGCTCCGGAAACCACGGAAGGCATGGAAGGTTTTTTTCATCCGGTAAAAATAAATGGTACTGTAGAACAGGCAGTAGTGGAGTTTATCATCAGGGACTTCCACACCAAAAAATTAGCGGAATACGAAACCTATCTAAAAAACAAGGTCGATGAAATTGTCAGCACCAGCCGTGGAGCGTCGTATACCTTTGAAGTGAAGGCACAATACAGAAATATGAAAGAAGTGCTGGATCAGTACCCTGAGGTCTGTGCGTATGCGCAGGAAGCTATTGTGCGGTCAGGCATGGAGGTTAGAGCAATCAGTGCCCGTGGGGGAACGGACGGATCAAGATTGTCCTATATGGGTTTACCCTGCCCTAATTTATTTACGGGAGAAATGGCTTATCACGGCAAGCACGAATATGTAAGCATCCAGGACATGCAGAAAAGTGTGGAGACCATCGTAAATCTGGTGAAAATCTGGGAAGAAAAAAGTTAATTATGATTACAAAAGAAAAGATCAGAATTTATGAAAAATACAATGGTGACCCTGATTTTTATGTAAAGAATGCAAAAATCAGGGAACGCATGGTAAGCTCCGAAGAATGGGATCTTCTTTCAGGCCTTAGTCAGGATATCCGAATCGCAGCATTCAGCCACACAGATCCTGCATTTGTAACCAAAGTGAACAACAGATTAAAAGAGGTTTGCGATGAGGAGTCTACCATACTTGCCTTAAGAGCAATTGCATTGTACGATGTTTAATGTTGGGTTGCGGCGATTTTGCTGACGATCATTTCTGCATGAATCCTTGAATTTTCGATAAACCACACATGCGTATTCATACCTCCGCAAACCACACCTGCCAGGTATATATTGGGCAGATTAGACTCCATGCTTTCTTCATTGTAAGACGGAATACACAGCTCATCGGAAGATAGCAGGATGCCTGACTTTCTTAAAAAATCAAAATCAGGTTTGTACCCTGTGGCAGCTATAACATAATCATTGGGGATAGTTATCATTCCTGATGTGGTAAGGATATCTACTTCCGTTTCCCGTATTTCCACCAGAGAAGCATTAAAATGGGCTTTAATGCTTCCTTCTTTTACCCTGTTTTCAATATCTGGCTTTACCCAATATTTTACCCGGTCACCAATTCCATCACCACGCGAAACCAGGGTCACTTCAGCACCTTTGCGATAGGTTTCCAGGGCCGCATCAACGGCAGAATTATTAGCACCCACCACCACAATGTGCTGCATAGCATAAAAATGGGGATCCTTGTAATAATGCGTCACTTTCGGCAATCGCTCACCAGGAATATTCATCAGCACCGGAATATCGTAAAACCCGGTGGCAATGATTATATTTTTTGTGATATAGGTGGCCTTGGGGGTAGTTACCTCATAAAATTCATTTAAGGGAGATACCTGTACTACTTTTTCCTGCAAATGAATCGGAAGTTTATTGGATACTGCCACACGCCGGTAATATTCCAGTGCCTCCGGCCGCGTAGGTTTATTGTTATTTGATACAAAAGGAACGCCTCCGATCTCCAGTTTTTCGGAAGTAGAGAAAAAAGTCATGTTTACGGGATAATTATAGATGGAATTCACAAGACATCCTTTTTCCAGAATAATAAAGTTCAATCCTTTCTTTTTCGCTTCCAGTCCGCAAGCCAGCCCTATTGGTCCGCCTCCTGCAATGATGAGATCGTAGTCATAATCCATATTCTCAAAGTTAAATAGTACTTTCATCAAAATAACAGCTATGAATTTTTTGATTAATTACTGGTGGCTGATTTTGATCATACTGATCCTTTTTGCGGGTTTGAAAACCGTAAACCAGGGTATGGTAGGTGTAGTGACCATCTTTGGTAAATACCAGCGGGTATTATTACCAGGCCTCCGCCTCATGATTCCGTTTATTGAACAGATCTATAAAAAGATCAGCATTCAAAACCGTTCCATTGAAATGGAATTTCAGGCGGTCACTGCTGATCAGGCAAACGTATATTTCAAAAATATGCTCCTGTACTCCGTGCAGAATGCCAACGAGGATACCATAAAAAAGGTCGCCTTTAAGTTTATCAGTGAACGGGAGTTCATGCAGGCGCTAACGAGGACGGTAGAGGGTACCGTGCGGTCTTTTGTGGCCACCAAGCGCCAGGCAGAGATCCTTGCACTCCGAAGAGAGATCGTTGAGTATGTAAAGGAACAAATTGATGTACTTCTGGAAGAATGGGGATACCATCTCCTGGATCTTCAGATCAACGACATCACCTTTGACAAGGCAATTATTGAATCGATGAGCAGGGTAGTGGCAAGTAATAACCTCAAAGCCGCTGCTGAAAACGAAGGACAGGCCCTTCTTATCACAAAAACAAAAGCCGCAGAAGCCGATGGGAATTCCATTAAGATTGCTGCGGAAGCGGAACGTGAAGCAGCCCGGCTGCGTGGTCAGGGCGTGGCACTTTTCCGTCAGGAAGTGGCCAAAGGCATGACAGAGGCGGCAGAACAGATGAAACAAGCTAACCTGGATACCAATGTTATTTTATTCAGTATGTGGACCGAAGCCATTAAGAATTTTGCGGAATATGGCAAAGGCAATGTGATATTTTTAGATGGCAGCCCGGATGGAATGGAACATACCATGAAGCAAATCCAGGCCATGATGATGAAACAAAGTGGAACGCATTAAAAAATCAGCTCCTGGTTTTTGCTGTGTGCATGCTCCGGGAGCCGGTTTTTATATCGTAGATAATAAATTGCTGCAATACACGAGGAGACAAGGAAAAGCACAATAGAAAGGTCGCGAAAATTGTAAACGGCAAATTGCAGGGGTTCACGGAAAATGGTTACCAGAAGTGCTGCTATTATACTGGAGATACTGCCACTGAGTCCAAGGGTCATCCATTTTGCCACCGATGTCCGGCAGTAATAACTCAGAGACATCCAGATAACGCCAACGATGCCGAAGAAAAAAAGACCCATGTAAAACAAATTGGCCGTAAAAGTGTCGGGAAGAAATTGACGGACATAAATTGCACCAATCAGGAGGGCAGAGATAACAATGCCGGTAAAAAATCCTGTTATGGCGGCTTTTCTCATAAATATGCGGTCTGGTGTTTTTAAATATATGAAATATCTTAACAATTTTCACAAGATTTTTTTATAATCTTTACACCATTAAAAAAAATTCATAGATGAATTGGTTCTTTCTTCAGATAGATACATCGGCGGCGGCAAAACAGGCTTTGGCAGCAATTGCCCAAACTGAACCCAAGATCAGCATCATCGATGTGCTGTCAAAAGGGGGTATACTGATGATTCCTCTGGCATTATTATTTGTAATAGCAGTATTCGTATTTTTTGAAAGGTTGATCTTTATTCGCAAAGCCTCCCAGACAGACGATAATTTTATGAATATTATCAGGGATAATATTTTTTCCGGAAATGTGAATGCCGCAAGATCGATGGCAAGAAATACCAACAGTCCTGTGGCCAGGATGATCGATAAAGGAATTCAGCGCATTGGTAAACCGATTGACGCGATTGAAAAAAGTATGGAAAATGTCGGGAAACTGGAAATGTATAAAATGGAACGGAACCTTAATATCCTGTCGCTGATCGCAGGTATAGCACCAATGTTCGGGTTTCTGGGAACCATCTTCGGGATGTTTCAGTTGTTCTTCCGGCTTGCATCAACGGGCGAATTCACTATTCAATCCATGGCAGACGGAATTTATACCAAGCTGATCTCTTCAGCGCTTGGGCTGATCATCGGTCTGCTGGCCTATATTGCTCATAATTATCTTAATACCCAGGTAGACAAAACAGGTAATAAAATGGAAATGGCAAGTGCCGAATTCGTTGATATTTTACAGGAGCCAACCAGATAAAATGAATATTAGAAAAAGATTAAAATCGAACGCGGAGGTTCATACCGGACCATTGAATGATATTCTGTTCATTTTGCTGATGTTCTTTCTGATCGCCTCTACGCTTGCAAATCCTAACGTAATTAAATTATCCAATCCCAAAGCTAAAGGTGATACGAAAACAAAACAGACGGTAGTGGTGAATATAGATTTGAATAAACGCTTCATCGTGAACGGAAAACCGGTCGAACTGACAGCACTTAAAGCTTATCTGCAACCCATGATAGCGAAGGATTCAAGTAATGCTACTATTGCGATCAACGCCGATAAACTGGTGCCCGTGGATGAAGTGGTTGCTGTGATGCGTGTGGCCAGAGAGCTCGGCGCAAGAACCGTATTAATGGTAGACAAAACAGGAGTGCAGTAAAGGCATTGAACCCCTGATAATTACAGGTTGCAAAGCCCCTTATTTAATAATTTTTATCATTCTTTCTTTTCCCTGCATGTCTTTTCTGATTTCAGCAGAACGGTAGCCTTCTGCCCGGAAAATTGCTGCTGTAGCTTTGCCCATATTCTCGTGGATCTCCACATATATCTTTCCTTTATCAGCTAATTTTATTTTTCCCAGCGCTGCAATTGCTTTATAAAAGAGTAACGGGTCAGCATCTTTTACAAACAGCGCAAGGGATGGTTCATACTCTACTACATTAGCCCCCATCGATCCTTTTTCTTTTAAGGAAATATAAGGTGGATTACTTACTATGATCTCTATAGCAGGAATTGTTTCCCATGATGAACGGTCCAACACGTCTATCTGCAAAAAAGTCACCTCTGCAGATAGTATATCCGCATTTTTCTTAGCGACCTCTATGGCAGACCCGCTGATATCACAACTATACACCTTAAAGGCAGAAGATAATTTTTTCAGAGCAATTGGAATACACCCGCTTCCTGTACCGATGTCCAGTACCCTTGCCTGAACGCATGGATGATCATCTGCCACCCACTGTACCAGTTCTTCTGTTTCGGGCCGTGGAATGAGCACGTGCTCATCTACGTAAAATTTCATTCCGCAAAACCAGGATTCTCCCAGAACGTATTGTACCGGCCGGTGTTTCACTAGTTCCTGTGTATAGTTTTTCAGTTTGCCGGCCGCTGCTTCACTGAGGAGTGAATCGCTGTTGATCGCCCTGCCGATATTATCGTAACCGGTAAGATGTTCCATTACCCAATTGGCTATATTACCCGCTTCGCGGAGATCGTATACCTGCTGCAGGTGCAGCAACAACGCCTGGTTAGCTTCACGAAGGGTCATATACGCAAATTTAATTGATTTTCGTTTCATACTTTTGGAAGCTGCATGGCATTATCTCCCGAATCATATATGTTTCGTTGTCTTGAACTGGCAGCACTGGCCGCAGGGTACACCGCACCTAATCCGATGGTAGGCGCTGTGCTGGTGTGCCACGACCGTATAATCGGAGAAGGATATCATCATCATTACGGAGGCCCGCATGCAGAAGTGGTGTGTATTAATAGTGTTTCCGAAACGGACAAGCATTTAATAGCGAAGTCTGAACTCTATGTTTCTCTGGAGCCCTGCGCACATCATGGAAAAACGCCTCCCTGTGCCGATCTCATTATCAGAAATGGAATTCCTAAGGTGATCAT
>JAYUXA010000294.1:0-2677 GCA_043753245.1 Chitinophagaceae bacterium | reverse complement strand
CTGATGGCACCGTAATTAATGGCCACATCAAATGTTTCATTGCATATACTGCATTACTGCCTAAGAATAAATGTTCAGCTGCTGTTGTACCCTGACTTCCCATCACCACAATATATGGATTTATACTTTCGCAAACAGTTTTCATTTCCGGGAAGAAAACCCCAATCCTGACTTCAGTTTCGATATTCAGTTTACCCTCTGCTTTCCGGATTAATTCCTTTTTAAGTTTAAGTATTTCCTTTTCAGCATTCTGTCTCATATCCTCTTCAGATAATGCTAAGGGCACTTCAAGATACACAACTGGTATTTGATATACATGCAACAGCAATATTTCTGCATTAATTGCAAAAGCCATGTCTGCCGCATAATTAGTTGCATTTAAAGCAACGGGAGAAAAATCGGTGGCCACCAGTATTGTTTTCATAAAACTATTTTTTTGATTTAATAATATTGTACCATTGCAATGTGATGGTAGTCTTTTAGTGCGAAGATGTTCCTGACATGCCTCAGTTGAATAATATTTTGTAGCACTTCCACAGTACCAGCGTTCCCAAATAAGCCGCGGCTTATGTTTCGCTAAATTTCCCGACGCGTTAGGTAACTCCTTAACCGTGTACTTAAAAGTTTTATTAATTATGTGCAATAAACAACAGCAGTTTCACTTCTTTCATTAATGAATCGGCCATGCTTTCCATTCCCTGCATCTGTTTCAACACAGGTTTTTCGTCTGCCGCAAGATTCTTCAAAAGCACACCGGTTACTTTTGATTTTGTTAACCGGCCCAGGTAGCAGAGAAATTCCATCGCATATTTATCGGGATTGATGCAATGGGCAGTAATATTTTTTTCATACCCTTCTTTTTTCGAAGATATTAAAAGCTTAATCCGTTTTATATGACATCGATTAGCAGATATAATGATTTTGGTCAAACCAAATGGGTTAGCCTGCCCATCGAAAAACAATGTAACTTTATCGGTAAGATATTTAAGGTAATAAAAACCAGTAAAAAAGATAGAATGATCAATTATTTCCATTTTATGGAGAGAAGATAAAACAAACGTAAAGAAGTTATAATAGAGTAAAGATCGGATTTAGCGGTTCACACCATGCAAAAAATCAATTATTTATGATTGTTATTGTCTTTGGTTTACCAGGTTCAGGCAAGAGTTACTTTGCTTTTAGACTTTCTATTTTGATAAATGCTGTTTATATAAAAAGTGACCAGGTAAGAAAGCAAGTGTCTGGCAAAAGAACGTATTCACTTAATGAGAAAATGTTGGTTTACCAGGAGATGCTGTTACAAATGAAGGAATTTATTAAACAAAGAAGAAACCTGGTGTTGGATGCTACATTTTACAAAAATGATATCAGGAAAAAATTTATGGACGAGGTAGGACTGAATGGTGGGATTACCTTTATCGAAGTTATAGCCGATGAATCTCTTATCAGAGAAAGATTAAAAACAACTCGGTTGGATAGCGATGCTGATTTTGAAGTTTATAAGGTAATAAAAGAACAATGGGAGCCTTTGTATGAGCCTCATTTAATTTTGCGATCAACGAATGATAACATTGCGGAAATGTTACTTAAAACCGCAGATTATCTACATTTAAAAGATGACAAAAGAACAGATAAATGAACTGCTTTTGAAAGGGCAATTCGGGGAATACCAGGGCCTGCCCTTCATGATAGAAACACATATCTCATGGGTATTTATATGTGATCAGTTTGTATATAAAATTAAAAAGACCATACAATATTCATTTTTAGATTTTTCCAGCCTGGAAAAGCGAAAATATTTTTGCCATAGGGAAATAGAACTAAATAACAGGCTAACTGATGAAATATACCTTGATGTGCAACCGGTAAGGACAATATCAGGCCGTTATTTTATTGGTGGCACAAACGGAGAAGTAGTTGATTATGCGGTCAGGATGAAAAAAATGGACCCTCTGAAGCGAATGGATATGCTTTTGATGAACAATAAAGTAACAGGGGAGCATATAAAAAATTTAGCGGAACGAATTGCTATATTCCATAAAAAGACAAGCATAATTTTCCGAAAGGACATTATGGATGTTCAAAAGAAATTTGATGATTTAAGAGAAGAAATTGATTACCTGAGCGAACATTTGAATGCCATTAGTAAGACTATAATAAGCAACGCCATTGATACCTCTTATGCATTTGTGCAAAAGAACAAAGCGCTTTTAGATAGCAGGCTTAAAGCTGGTTTTTTCAGGGATTGTCATGGTGATTTACATTCTAAAAATATTTTTTTACTACCCTATCCTCAACCTTTTGATTGTATAGAATTTAATGATGATTTCCGTCAGATTGATGTACTGAACGAGATTGCTTTTCTATGTATGGATCTTGATGCGTTTGGCAGGGAGGATTTGAGTGATTTATTTCTTACCAGTTACAATAACCTGTTTTCTTCCATGAAAACCGAAGACGATCGTAAGCTTTTTGTATATTATAAAAGTTATCGCTCCAATATCCGTGCAAAAGTGAATAGTCTCAGGGCCCGGAACGCTAATGATGATGAACAGAGAATAGCTGCCCTAAAAGAAGCAGATAAATATCTTCATTTAATGGATGTTTATATGAAAGAATTGAAGATTTAATTGCCCTAGGTTTCAATGTTGGTCATATTCTTCCTATAATAAAAGCC
>JAYUXA010000293.1:0-5793 GCA_043753245.1 Chitinophagaceae bacterium | reverse complement strand
ATACGCGTATTTATGCAATAGGAATCCTGGTACTGAGTAGTATTCTGGCGGCCCCGGATATGCTTTCGGCACAGGAACAACAAACAGCTAATGAGACCAAAGTAAATTCAAAATTTGGTATAAAAGGGGGTATCAACCTTACCAATCTTTACGTAGACAATGCTTCGGATGAAAATATGAAGCTTGCATTTAATGCCGGTATTTTCACCAAGCTGGCTGTTGCCAAAGGGTTTTCTATCCAGCCGGAATTGCTATACAGCAGCAAGGGTTCCAAACTAACTTACAGTAATTTTTTACAAGGAAGTGGAGAATATCGTTTTAACCTGAATTACCTGGAACTGCCTGTTCTGGCTGTGGTAAATCTGGGTAAAAATTTCAATATTCATGCAGGTCCTTATGTAGGTTACTTATTATCTGCAAATATTAAAGATGTAGATAATAACGGAACTATTAATGGAGTGAAAGAGCTTAATGCAGACAACTTCGAAAGATTCGATTATGGAGTTGCAGGGGGTCTTGGTTTTGACATCGAAAATTTCAGTATAGGTGCACGGTACAACTATGGATTGAATGAAATTGGTAAAACCAATAATCTATCAGGACAGCTTACCAAAAATTCAAAAAACGCCGGCTTATCGGTATATATCGGAATTGGATTTTAAATTAATCAATTAATAAATAGGGTGATAGATTAAGGTCTGTCACCCTTTTTTTATGGACACAACAGCAGGTTAAGTTTGTCAATAACCTCTGCTTTACAAGATTAGCGAAAACTATTCGATTCATATTAAAGGGTTAAGTTTATCAATATCCTCAGCTTTAACCCCTCACTTTCATCTGGTCCTTGTTTTTTGAAAGACTATAAAATGCTGCATAGGTAAAAAATCTTTGCTATAGAATAGCGTGAAACCCATTTTATTAAACTCTCTGGTTAATTGTCTGATGCTTGTTTTATGCAGTGCTTTAATAGGTATCTGCGGATCTTCTCCCCGGTATTCAATTAATATTATTTTCCCATCCGGCTTAAGACTTCTGGCGATGGACTGAACAATTTCTTTGGGAGAGATCAATTCATGGTACACATCAACCATAATAGCGATATCCAGTTCACCAGGAGGCAGATTGATATTGATGGTACTTCCCCTGATCACCTTCAGATTTTTAGTGCCCGTTTCCCGTTTCTTTTTTTCGAGAAAATCGATCATTTCCTGCTGCACTTCCACTGCATATATTTTTCCCTCAGGAACTTCAGGAGCAATCCGAAAACTATAATATCCGCTTCCGGCACCGATGTCAGCTACTATCGAAGAAGCCTTAAGGTTTAATTTTTTAATTACCAGGCCGGTATTTTCTTCCTTAAGTCGTTCAGGTCGCTCTAACCAGTCGATACCACCTGGGCCCATTACCTGGGCAATTTCCCGTCCCATAAAATATTTACCTGTTCCATCAGCCGTGGTGGTAGAAAAAGTGTATTCGCCCGAACTGTCTGGTTTCACCTGTGATCCTGACTGTCCGCATGCCTTGATGGATAAAATAAGTAAAAACAATTTCACGTACATGAGCACCTGAATTTTTAGTATATCTACGATTGCAGTTATCCGGAATAATTTATATTTTGTTTTCCAATTTCTTCCATCCTAAGGACTTCCTTTCCAATACTTACGAAATACTTTTATACACAAAAAATAAAAGTATGTCTCAAAAGTATCAAAAATCACCCGTAAGCGTTCACGATCAACACCTGTATCATTTCTTTACAAATATCCTGGTATGTTTCATGCTGCTGGTTTTATCTCTAATTGCCTTCTCTTAGGATCACCTGCGTGGTGGAGTTATAAACTATTTGTAAGCACCAGGTTAATAATTATGAAAAAACAAAGAAGGATCCGGTCTTCAATAAGACAAAATCCTTTTGTTAACTTAAGGGCACAGCGTTATTTGGAGGGATCCAATACTACTTTTACGCAGTTGTCTTCCTTCTTTTTAAATATTTCGTATGCGTGTGTTATTTGAGAAAGGGGAAGGCGATGCGTGATAATATCATCCAGTTTTACTTTTCCTTCCACCACATATTTTAGCAATACGTCAATGTGTTTTTGCGCAGGAGCCTGACCACCTTTTAAGATGATCCCTTTGTCAAAAAACTGCCCAACCGGAAAATTATCGTAGGTAGTTGGATATACTCCCAGTACTGATACGGTTCCTCCCCTTCTCACCGCACTCATACATGCTTCCAATACTTTTGTAGAACCTTTTTCGAGATTGATTACTGCCTTTGCACGGTCAATCACATTTCTGTCCGGTTCGAAACCAACAGCCTCTACACATACGTCTGCACCGCGGCCTTCACTCATCGCCCTGATTTGCTCTACCACGTCCTTTGCTCCGTTTTCCCAAAGTATGGTTTCGCAATTAGCAGCCAACTTTGCTTTATCCAACCGGTATTGTACAGTATCTACGATCACCACTCTCGCTGCTCCTCTTAGCCATGCACTTTTAGCGGCCATAATTCCTACAGGTCCTGATCCGAAAATAGCTACCACCTCTCCTCCCTGTACATTGCCCCAGTCAATACCGGTGTAGCCTGTTGGAAATATATCCGTAAGAAATAAAACCTGTTCATCAGTAAGATTGTCCGGAACTATCCTCGGTCCGTAATCCGCATACGGAACTCTTACATATTCCGCCTGTCCTCCATCATACCCACCATATAAGTCAGAATATCCAAATAGTGCACCCCCTTTTTCAGTTAATAAACCTCCCTCCGGTCCATAATGTTCAGGATTGCTGTTTTCACAATGTCCTGGCAGGTGATGATTACAAAAAAAGCATTGCCCGCATGCAATCGGAAAGGGGACAACAACCCTGTCTCCTCTTTTCAGATTGGTAACTGCTTTGCCAGTCTCCTCTACGATTCCCATGAATTCATGACCCAATACCATGGGCCGGGGTTGTGGAATACCACCAGAATAAATGTGAAGATCTGAACCGCAGATCGCTGTTGCGGTAACCTTCAAAATAATGTCTCTTTCGTTTTTAAGTTGAGGATCGGGAACATTATCGCATGTCACTTTTCCCGGTCCGTGAATAACGGCTGCTTTCATTGCTGAAATTTATAAGTGAAGGTGAACGGAGAATTGCAGAAGTATAATTTTTACATCAAAATCATGCCACTTCAAAATTTTAATACTGATCTGATGGCTCAAAAATTGTCTTATATTTAATCAAAAGCCATGACTTACTCCCACGAACTGCTGCCAAACCAACGATTTGTTCTATATGCCGAAGACGATACGGATGATATTTTTCTGATCAGGAAATCCTTTGAGGAAAATAAAGTTACTGTCGGTTTGGTTACCGTAAAAGACGGAGTAGAAGCTTTAGCATTTCTGGAAGCACACCAGGATCCCCTCCATCGTCCATGCCTGATTATTCTGGATGTGAATATGCCAAAATTAAATGGGCGCGATGCACTGGTGCGCATCCGAAGCATGGAAGCTTTCGCAGATACCCCTATCCTGCTTTTTACTACTTCATCCATGGAATTGCACCGTCAGTTTGCCAAAAAATACCGTGCTGATTTTATGACCAAGCCTTTGAGGGACTACCAGCTTGAGTTGATTATCAGAAAATTAGAAATTCCGGTAACCTTAAAATATAAATCAGACTTACCCCGCACTTAATGCAGTTCTGCGTGAACTTAACTCCACCAGGGTTAACATAGTCATAAATAGTACCGGTATACTACCGGAACAGTCGGGTAATCGTATATTTTGAATGAATAAGTAATATTTATGCAAACGCTACATTCTTCAGCGTCCTTTTATAATACAATGGCTGATAGTACTGGCAGGGAGGCATTGTTCAGGTCTCTTGTAGACCAGGCTCCTGTTGGTACCTGTGTATTTGTAGGAACAGATCTGGTCATGGAAATTGCAAACGATACCATGTTAGGGTATCTGGGTAAAGACAAGTCTGTACTTGGCTCTCCCCTGGCAATTTTAGCACCGGAATTGGTAGGTCAGCCCTTTCTGGCTATACTGGATACCGTATTTCATACAGGAGTAGCTCATGCCCAAAAGGCTGCACTTGCAAATATTGAAGTGAATGGAAAATTGCAGACTTTTTATTTTGATTATACCTACAAACCTTTACTTGACGAATCGGGCAGCGTTTATGCAATTATGAATGTGGCCGTAGACGTCACCGCTCAAGTGATAGCAAAGCAACAACTGGAAGAGGAGAAAGAACGGGCAAATCTTGCAATAGACTTAACTGAAATTGGGGTATTTGAAATAGATCTGATAACGGATGTTATCTATGGAGACAATCGGTTCAATGTGATCTTTGGTTTTGATAAAACCGGAGACCGCAAAGATTATGTATCTGTTTTTCATCCCGATGACCTTGATATAAGGGTTAGAGCGCATCAGGAACTCATTGATTCAGGAAGCTACGATTATCAGGCCCGTTTAATTATTAAAAAGCAACCGGTCAAATGGATCCGTAATAAAGCCAAATTAATATTGGATGATCAGAACAGACCACATAAAATATTAGGTCTTGTTCAGGATATAACTCAACAAAAAGCATATGAAGATTCTCTTTCTAAACAGGTAGAGGAACGTACTGCAGCATTGCTTGATGCAAGACATTCACTGGAACAGTCTAACCAGTATCTGCAAACAGTACTGGATAATTTTGAGACTGCTTTTGTCGCTTTAAAACCAGTCTACGAAAATGGGGAAATTACTGATTTTACATTTAAAAAATCGAATAACGCCTATTCTGCTTATTCTTTTTTATCCCCGGGTGATCTCCAGGATAAGTTAGTAAGTTCCGTATTTCCAGGATACTACCAGGCAGATGCGTATTCCCGGTACGTGGAAACGTTTATAACAGGACGCGAAAATGTCTGGGAGCTTCATTACGTTGCCGATAAGCTGGATGTATACCTTCATCTGGTAGCCAGGAAAATGGGTGACGAATTAATTATTCAGTTTACCGATTTTACCAAATTAAAAAGTCTTGAATTAGAGCTTTTAAAAAAGATCAAAGAACTGGAGCGGTCCAACCGCAATCTGGAAGAGTTTGCGTATGCTGCCAGTCATGATTTAAAAGAACCTATTCGCAAAATTCTTTTTTTCAGTGATCTTTTACGAAACAGCCTTAACCAACGCCTGAGTGAGAAAGAGAATCATTATTTTGACCGGATGGATGTGGCAGGCAAACGGATGTTTAGCCTTATAGAAGACCTGCTTTCTTTTTCCCAGGTTAACCGTCAGAAGCCCGAGCCTGAAACTGCTGATATGAATGCAGTGGTACGCCTTGTTCTGGAAGATCTGGAGCTGGAAATTGCGCAGCAACACGCAACGGTATTGGTGGATCCCCTGTTCACCTTCAAGGGTTACCCCCGCCAACTTCAGCAGTTATTTCACAATCTTATCGGAAATGCTTTAAAGTATTCAAAACCAGATGTTGATCCCCATATCACTATTGCGTATACGATGACGGTCGGAAAAGATATTCCGGTTCAGTTAAGCATAGAGGAACAGCAACAATTGTTTTCCGTTGTTACTGTAACTGATAACGGGATAGGATTTGAACAGCAGAATGCAGAACGAATATTTGATGTATTCACCAGGCTGCATGGAAGTGATCTCGTTCGGGGTACGGGTGTGGGGCTGGCAATCGTTCGAAAAGTAATGGAGAACCATCATGGATTTGTACAGGCTAATAGCGAACTAAATATTGGAACAACTTTCTTTTTATATTTCCCACTTCACGGATAAA
>JAYUXA010000292.1:0-12164 GCA_043753245.1 Chitinophagaceae bacterium | reverse complement strand
CTAAGCTGAATCTATTATTATGGCAGAAGAAAATAATAAAAAAGCCATTATCGATTTTGTTTCTACACATCCAAATGTTTCTTCAGGAGAAATCGAGCAAGGGTTACAATCTATAGCCCTGGCAACTGTAAAAAGAGGGCTTAAAAAATTAGTAGCGGATCATCTTATTACGGTTACGGGAAAAGGCAAATCAACACGTTACCAAATCAGCCAGGCATACGAACTGCTTCGACCTATTGATGTAGCTGAATATTTTACAAAAGAAATAGATGCCCGCAGTATTAAGAAGCGTTTTAATCATGGTCTCATGCAGGAAATTCTAGTAAAATCCAGCATTTTTACACCTGACGAACATGAAAAATTGCAAAAACTGCAATCCGATTATCTGGAAAAAAGCCAGCAGCTCACAGCGTTTGAATATAATAAAGAGCTTGAACGCCTGGTCATTGATCTCAGTTGGAAATCTTCACAAATTGAAGGCAATACATATTCATTACTGGAAACAGAGCGACTGTTGAAAGAAAAAGAAACAGCTTCCGGCAAACCGAAAGATGATGCCACCATGCTGCTCAATCATAAAGACGCAATTGACTTTATCGTAGAACAGGCAGACTATATATCACCACTAACGGTGCGGGTTATCGAAGATATTCACAGCTTACTGATGAAGGATCTGGATGTTGACCGGAATATGCGTAAACACCGTGTGGCTATCTCCGGCACCAACTATCAGCCACTGGACAATGAATTTCAAATTAAAGAAGCATTGGAGAGGATGTGCGAACTGATCAATTCCCAGGACAATGTTTTTGCAAAAGCCCTATTGGTACTGGCACTTATTTCATATATACAAGCCTTTGCTGACGGCAACAAAAGAACAGCAAGAATTATCAGCAATGCGGTACTTATCAGCAACCATTATTGCCCCATTTCATTCCGGACAGTTGATTCAATTGAATATAAAAAAGCAATGCTGATTTTTTACGAACAGAATAATATAAAGCCAATCAAAGATATTTTTATTTCCCAGTTTCAGTTTGCTGTGCATACCTATTTTTAATAGCGGAAAAATGTTGTTGAGCTCCAGAAACGACCTTTACCGTGTATTTCCTTCCTGCGCAACCAAAAACCCGGAAAGCTGTCGTAATTTCAACACTCAATTTTTAGTATGGCGCGTATAGAAGAAGTGCTTCAGGATGTAGTAATCAAATTTGCAGGTGATTCAGGCGACGGCATGCAGCTGACAGGCAGCCAGTTTACCAACAATACCGCTATGCTGGGTATCGACCTGGCTACTTTTCCGGATTTCCCCGCTGAGATTCGCGCGCCGCAGGGAACCCTTCCCGGCGTGAGCGGCTATCAGCTCCGGTTTTCCAGTGACCGAGTATTTACACCGGGCGACGAATGTGATGTGCTGGTGGCTATGAACGCTGCAGCATTGAAAGCAAACCTTAAAAGCCTGAAAAAAGGAGGCCGCATTATTGCCAATACGGACGGCTTCGATGCTAAAAACCTGCGGCTGGCGAATTACCCCGAGGGAATCAATCCGCTGGGAGATGAGAGCCTCACCAATTATGAGGTGATCAGAATGGACATCACCAAGATGACCAGGGAAGCGTTAAAGGAAGTCACGATGGGGATAAAAGAAAAGGACCGGGCAAAAAATATGTTCGTGCTGGGTTTCCTCTACTGGATGTACAACCGTGACATGGAAAATACGGAAAATTTCATCCGCGATAAATTCGGAAAGAAGCCCGATATCATGGACAGCAATATAAAAGTGCTGCAGGCTGGTTATAATTATGGAGATACCACAGAAACCTTCACCACCCGTTTTCGCGTGGAAAAAGCAAAGATGGAACCGGGTACCTACCGCTCAGTAATGGGCAACCAGGCAGTGGCCTATGGACTGATAGCGGCCGCTGATAAAAGCGGACTGCAATTGTTCCTCGGATCTTATCCTATCACGCCGGCATCTGATATCCTGCACGAACTAAGCAAGCACAAATCGTTTGGAATAAAAACCTTCCAGGCAGAAGATGAAATTGCCGCCATCACTTCGGCTATAGGTGCCAGTTATGGTGGAGCTTTAGGAGTAACCACTACTTCCGGACCCGGCATGGCACTTAAAGCAGAAGCTATGGGACTTGCCGTAATGCTGGAAATACCACTCATCATCTGTAATATTCAGCGGGGCGGACCTTCAACAGGGCTTCCCACTAAAACGGAACAGAGTGATCTCCTTCAATCGTACTACGGCAGAAACGGAGAATGCCCCATGCCCATTATTTCTGCCTCTACCCCAAGTGATTGTTTTAATGCGGTATATGAAGCAGTGCGTATCTCTGTTGAACACATGACACCCGTGATATTTCTGAGCGATGGTTATATCGCCAACGGCGCTGAACCCTGGAAGTTTCCAAGGGCGGAAGACCTTCATCCGGTAAAAGTTAAATTTAAAACAGAGCTGGGTGATCATGAAGACAAGTTTCAACCTTATCTGAGAGATGAAAAACTTGTGCGGCCATGGGCTATACCAGGAACACCAGGTCTGGAACACCGAATAGGCGGATTAGAAAAACAGAATATTACCGGTAATATCAGCTATGATCCGGAAAATCATCAGCTGATGGTAAAAATCCGTCAGGAGAAAATAGATAAGATCGCCGATTTTATTCCTTTGCAAAAACTGGACAGCGGGTTGGAAAAAGGTTCTCTGCTGGTGCTGGGATGGGGCAGTACGTACGGGGCTATCAAAAGTGCAGTAAACGAACTGCAGCAACAGGGCGTATCGGTGAGTCATGCACACCTGAGGTATATCCGTCCCTTTCCGAAAAATCTCAGTACTATATTAAATAATTTTGATAAAGTGCTGATCCCGGAGATCAACAACGGACAATTAATTAAAATAATTCGGGATCAGTATTTTATCGATGCTAAAGGATATAATAAAATTATGGGCATACCCATTACTAAAACAGAGATGATCGAACAGATTCAGCAAATGCTGCAGTAAAGATCGTTAGTAAAAAAGAGCTTAATGTATTTTTCTCCGGTATGATTTATTCAATGGCGAAATGCGGTACTCACTATCTGCAGCATAAGCACCCGATCGGTTTTCCTGAGTCATGAATTTTCAGTAAGAATTATTTACCGTCCGGGAGATCCTTAACTAATTTATTATAGTATTTACAGGCAGGTTTTAGTCCGCAGATGCCGCACTTCGGGGAGCGTGCCACACAGATATATCTTCCATGAAGGATAAGCCAGTGGTGTGCAATGTACACCAGCTCTTTGGGTAGGTATCGTATCAGTTGTTTTTCAGTAGCCAGCGGAGTTTTTGCATTAATGGTAAGGCCTATTCGCGCGGAGACGCGGAATACATGCGTATCAACCGCCATGTTCGGCTGCTGGTCTACCACTGAAGTAATGACGTTTGCAGTTTTACGTCCTACACCGGGCAGCTCCATCAGTTCTGCCACCGTAAGGGGCACTTCACCATTAAATTTATCTGAAAGCATTTTTGCAGTGCCCAGCAGATGCCTGGTTTTATTGCCGGGGTAAGAAACACTCCTGATCAGCGGAAACAATTCGTCATACGAAGCAAGCGCCAGGGCCCGGGCATCCGGGTAAGCCGCAAAGACCGCCGGTGTGGTCAGGTTGATGCGTTTATCCGTACACTGGGCGGATAATATTACTGCTACAAGTAACTGAAAAGGATTGTCGTACAGCAATTCTGTTTCAGCGGAAGGGTTGTGTTCCTGAAAAAAACTGATTACAAATCTGAAGCGTTCTTTACGGGTCATTCTACGTCTTGAAAAGCGCGAATGTACGTTTTAAACTACAAGAAGTTATAGTCAATGGTCGTGAACAGTTTCACCCATTGTTTCCCGTGCATAATTCAAAATATTGATCACAGATTGTGTTCTTGGGGATTCAAGGCGGGTATCGAGGGTCTGTACAGAATGTTGCAGGGTCTCGAATTTCTCGCGAAGCATCCAGTCATTTTGCAGGGCCAATTCGATGGCAGCCGATGTCTCGGGGGAGGTTTCATTATACAAATACAGTACAAGTTCCTCTTGTGTAAAGATTAAAGTCATGAGCAAATCCTTTTAAGTCCTTTTATTACCGGAAGAGTCAATTCCGGTTAGTCCGTCCGAATTGATAAACGTGATGAGGCTGTTCTTATTGCATAGAATTTTCAGAAATAATAAACAGGTCCTCATTATCTTTCTTCATCCTGTACTTTTCTCTGGCATATTTTTCCAGAACACCTGGTTCGGTCATTAGCTGGTCCAGCTCCTGCCTGGTCCTGGTGATCTCTTCCTGGTACCAGGTGCGGCTTTCCTGCAGTCGCTCTAATTCGTGCCGGTGCCTGAAATAAGTCGTGATCACATCTCTGTCATCAAAAAAAACCATCCAGACCGCGAGCGCACCCGCGGCCAGGATGTATTTATTTTTAAGCATTTTTGGAATCATCGCAGTGTATTATCTTCCAAATTTAATTTTATCTTTCAAATAAACCCCATTTGTACCCAGCATTTCTTCAATGCGGATCAACTGGTTGTACTTGGCGATCCTGTCGGTCCGGGATGCAGAACCTGTTTTGATCTGACCACAGTTCAATGCTACTGCCAGATCGGCAATAGTTGTATCCTCCGTTTCACCACTTCTATGGCTCATGATCGTATTGTATCCGTTCTGCTGGGCAAGTGTTACCGCATTAATGGTCTCTGTTAACGTTCCGATCTGGTTTACCTTAACCAGCAGCCCATTGGCTATCTTTTTATCGATCCCCTGCTGCAGGCGGTCTACATTGGTAACAAAAAGGTCATCACCCACCAGCTGCACCTTGTGGCCAACGGTTTCTGTGAGCATCTTCCATCCATCCCAGTCGTCTTCCGCCATTCCATCTTCGATAGAAACGATCGGATACTGGTTCACCCATTTTTCCCAATACTTCACCAGCTCTTCGCTGCTCATACTTTTTCCATCGCTTTTATGGAAAACATATTTGCCATTTTTAAACAATTCGCTGTTGGCTGCATCCATTGCAATGGCCACCTGCGAACCGGCTTTGTATCCTGCCGCTTCGATGGCGGTAAGCACTGTTTCAATAGCTTCTTCATTACTCTGGATATTCGGTGCAAAACCACCTTCATCCCCGACATTGGTGCTGTACCCTTTCTTTTTGAGAACGGTTTTCAGTGCATGAAAGATTTCCACTCCCCAGCGCAGGCCTTCGCTAAATGAAGAGGCCCCGATTGGCATCACCATAAATTCCTGAAAATCTATTTTATTGTCGGCATGTGCTCCACCGTTCAATATATTCATCATCGGCACGGGCAATGTTCTTGCATTAGTTCCACCAATATACCTGTACAATGGCAGACCTGCTTCCTGTGCGGCAGCTTTGGCAGCAGCCAGACTCACAGCCAGCATTGCATTAGCGCCAAGTTTGGATTTATTGGAAGTACCATCAAGCTCGATCATCAGCTGGTCGATACCTGCCTGATCTGCAACCTCCCATCCTACCAATTTTTCGGCTATCAGTTTATTGACATTTTCAACAGCTTTCAATACGCCTTTGCCGAGGTAAACTTTATTATCATTATCGCGCAGTTCCATGGCTTCGTGTACGCCTGTGCTTGCGCCGCTGGGAACCGCTGCGCGTCCCAGAATATCTTCATCGGTAATCACTTCTACTTCTACTGTAGGGTTGCCGCGGCTGTCTAATATCTGCCTGGCGAAAATCTCTGCGATGTAACTCATGTTAATTAATTATTGTTATTGGTTGTTAAATTCCTGAATATGTCTTCCAATGTCTGCAAGTTACCACTGCCCTGCTTTAAATTAAACAGGGAATCATTGGCAACCAGCTGGCCTTTATTAATAATAATGATCCTGTCGCACAACGCCTCTACCTCCTGTAATATATGGGAAGAAAAAAGCACCGTTTTATTTTTGCCAAGCTCCCGGATAAGTTCACGGATCTCCAGGATCTGGTTAGGATCAAGGCCGGTAGTCGGTTCATCAAGCACCAGCACTTCCGGATCGTGAAGCAAGGCTGCAGCAAGCCCTACCCTCTGCTTAAACCCTTTGGAAAGCTGACCGATTTTTTTTCGGCTTTCAACTGTCAGTCCTACTGTCCCGATAATGCCGGTGATCTTTTTTTTCTTATTGGTTACCCGATGTACATCCGCTATGAATCCGAGGTATTCTTTTACATACATATCGTAGTATAATGGATTGGACTCGGGGAGATACCCGATTTTTTTTCGGGCAGCAAGGGAGTCGGTCTGAACATTAATTCCACTCACCACAGTAGTACCGGCATCCGGTTGCATGAATCCGGTAATGATCTTCATGGTAGTGGACTTGCCAGCTCCGTTAGGTCCTAAAAATCCAACGATCTCTCCCCTGGCCACCGTAAAAGAAAGGTCGTCCACCGCTTTCTGGTTGCCATATATTCGGGTAAGATGCTGTACTTCTATGGACATGTAGGCAAACCTACTGCAAAAAGATAAAAATGGTCTATAAAACTGGATGGATACCATCCAGTTCAGGAAGCACCTTCACGAGCGGTTTAATCAATCCGTCCTTCAGACCATAGATCCATCCGTGAACAGTAGGCCGATGATCCGTTTTCCATGCATCCATGATAATAGTGGTTTTGGTAATATTTACCACCTGCTGCCTAACGGTAAGTTCTGCAAGGAGGTCCAGACGTTCGTCTTCATCACTGATAGCTTCCAGCATCACCTTGTTGGCATCGCGGATATCCTTAATATTTTTCAACCATTTATCCAGAATCCCAAAGCTGACGTCAGAATAGGCAGCCTTGATTCCTCCGCATCCATAATGTCCACAGACTACTACATGCTGCACTTTCAGGTACGTCACCGCATAATGCAGTACGCTGAGCAGGTTAGTATCATGTTCTACTACCAGGTTGGCAATATTGCGGTGTACGAATACTTCGCCTGGAAGTGTTCCTGTGATCTGGTTTGCAGGCACTCTGCTGTCACTGCATCCGATCCATAAAAATTCAGGTGATTGCAGGTGAGCCAGCCGGTAAAAATAGTCCGGGTCATCTTCTACTTTTTCTGCGGCCCAGGCTTTATTTTCAAGTAGTAATTTTTCATACGGTGTCATAACTATTAGCTTTATCAGGTGAAACGTTCACAGGTTCTTTTGTAAAACCCTGTTCTTTATAGAGACTGCGCTTCAGCTCCACGGTAATATTTTTGAGGTGTGCATGTTTAATAAAATCCTCTATTACTTCCACTACATCGAGGTCAATAAAATCAGCCCGCGCAGCATCTATCAGTACGGAAGAATCTTCCGGAACTTCCTCCAGCTTTCTTTTAATGATCGGTTTATTCAAAAAAGAAACATCTTTTCTCAGGCGAAATAAAAACCGGGATTCATCATTCACTACAAAAACGGCAGACTTGAAATTACTGCGCACCACAAAGAACAATCCTACAACGCATCCAATTAGTATGCCTATCAAAAGATCGGTAAACAATATAGCAAGAATAGTAACCAGGAAGGGCAGGAACTGGCCCACACCTTTTTTATAAAACTCCTTGAATATCGATGGGGTAGCAAGTTTATATCCGGTAAAGATCAAAATTCCGGCCAGCGCGGAAAGCGGTATCAGGTTCAGTATTTTTGGAATAAAGGCCACAGATAGCAGTAACATACATCCATGCATTACAGCCGACATTTTAGTCTTTGCGCCTGCATTTACATTAGCTGATGTACGCACGATAACAGAAGTCAGCGGTAGCCCTCCGATTAAACCCGATACGATATTCCCGACTCCCTGAGCCTTAAGTTCCCTGTTGGTGGGAGTAACCCGCTTGTATACATCAATGTCATCGGCCGCCTGTATATTTAATAAGGTTTCAAGACTGGCAACAATTGCGATGGTCAGAGCCGTTGTCCATACCCCTATATTGGTCCATGCGGTGAAATCAGGAAAGGTAAAGAAGGAAGTAAATTCGGTAAGCGATTCGGCAATCGGAATATTAACCAGATGGCTTGATCCGAGTGCGATAGCAGGATTGTTTATTTTTAGCAGTTCATTGATCCCTACGGCAGCAAGCACTACGATCAATGGAGAAGGAATAAGTTTTAAGGACTTGTATTTCTTCACCAGCACTTTGTCCCAGACTATCTGAATTAAAATGGATAAAAACCCAATGAATGCGGCAATAGGTAATATTCTTAAGAAGGACCTCGTCAGTTCAGAGAATGTATTCTCTCCGTCTTTCTGTTCAAAAGATTCATCACCGGAAAAGTCAGCGTAGTATCCTACCAGGTGGGGAAGCTGCTTTAAGATCAGGATCAACCCTATTGCGGCCAGCATACCCTTAATAACGCTTGAAGGAATATAATCGCCCAGTACCCCTGCTTTAATAAAACCAAGTATCAATTGAATGACCCCGCCAATCACTACTGCCAAAAGAAAGGCTTCATAGATCTGGAGTTTTCCTATTGCCACGGCAACAATGGCGGTCAGGCCCGCTGCGGGTCCGCTGACACTGAGCTGTGAACCACTAAGGAGCCCAATGACCACGCCACCTACAATACCTCCTATAAGACCTGAAAAAAGAGGAGCACCGGAGCCAAGTGCTATACCCAGGCACAACGGAAGTGCTATTAAAAACACCACTGAAGCTGCCGGCAGATCATACATAAGAGATTTCAGGTAATTCGCTGATTTTTTCACTAATGAAAATTTGTAAGGTAGACTGAGTGTGCACGTATCCGCTCCTGTTGGGCAGTGGCAAATGGCAATGCAACATCCATCTAATAGGAATGAATAAAATTATGTGATTATTTGAAGTAATAGAGGCGTTATGGCAAATAGTGTAATCCGCAATCCAATTAAATCCGGATATTACCCAAAGACTGGCTCTGAAAAATAGTACCACTCGGGTGGGGGATATAATAATTCTCCGTGATAGGCACGGATCTTTCCATCTTCTGCGATTCTGTGAAGTGCCAGCTCATTGTCTACGCCGAAATTCAACACCGGATGGATGGTATGAAGAAATTCTTCCAACATGGAAGGTCCTCCGGAACATGATTTTTCTTCTGTCGGGCCAGAGGGCGGTATGCCCGGTTTCTGATCACTTGCAAACCCGGGTATAGAATAGTTCTCGGCCGGATATAAAAAAAAATTAATGGAGGTAAGAAAAACAAGACAAAGGACCATCATAACAACGGATAGAATTTTTACCGGATGAATTGGCTTTAATCTTCTTTTTCTACTATACATTGCTGCAAATATAGTTTTCAAAGCCTGTTAACGAAATTGATTTAGCGTTTTTAACAATTTGGTCACTGTACTACATTAGTTTCTGAGATTCATATTAAAATAACTTTGCATGCCTGTTTCGTATCAGATCAATACTTTGGAACAATATCATGAGCAATACACCCTGAGTGTAACAGATCCGGAAGGTTTCTGGGCCAGTATTGCTTCCCATTTTCTATGGAAAAAACCCTGGGAAAAAGTGCTGGAATGGAATTTCAGTGAACCCAGTATAAAATGGTTTGCCGGTGGTAAGCTGAATATTACGGAGAATTGCCTGGACCGCCATATTGCTTTGCTGGGCGATGCTCCTGCAATTATATGGGAGGCAAATGATCCTTCAGAACAATCCCGTACGCTTACTTATTCAGAGCTATTATTTAAGGTGGTGCAGTTTGCCCATGTGTTAAAGAACAATGGTGTAAACAAAGGCGACTGTATCTGCATCTATATGGGCATGGTGCCCGAGTTGGTCATTGCCGTACTCGCCTGTGCAAGGATTGGCGCAATACATTCTGTGGTATTCGGAGGATTCAGTGCCCAAAGTATTGCAGACCGGCTGCAGGATGCGCAGGGGAAATTTGTAATCACCTGTGACGGTGCTTTCCGCGGCAATAAACAAATTGAACTGAAGTCTATTATTGATGATGCCCTGGAAAGATGTCCGTTTGTAGAAAAAGTGATCGTGCTTACCCGCACAAAGACACCCGTCAGTATGCTGAAGGGCAGAGATGTCTGGTGGCAGGATGAAATTAAAAAAGTGGAAGAGCAGGGAAACCCTGATTTCCCTGCCGAAGAAATGGATGCGGAAGACATGCTTTTCATTCTGTATACTTCCGGGTCGACCGGCAAACCAAAAGGTGTCGTGCATACCTGCGGCGGGTATATGGTCTACGCCAACTATTCGTTTCTGAATGTATTTCAGTATAAACCCCGGGATGTATTTTTCTGCACTGCGGATATCGGATGGATTACAGGGCACAGTTATATAGTTTACGGCCCGCTGAGTGCGGGGGCCACTTCTTTAATATTCGAAGGGATTCCCACCTATCCGGATGCCGGAAGATTTTGGGATATCGTGGATAAACACCGGGTTAATATTTTATATACTGCTCCTACTGCTATCCGCTCACTGATGAGTTATGGAACCGATCCGGTATCCGGTCACCACCTTTCTTCCCTGCGTGTACTTGGTACCGTAGGGGAGCCAATCAATGAAGAAGCATGGCATTGGTATGATGAAAATATCGGCAAAAAAAATGCTCCAATAGTAGATACCTGGTGGCAAACGGAAACCGGCGGAATCATGATCTCTAACCTTGCAGGTGTCACTCCCTCCAAGCCGTCCTTTGCCACTTTACCTCTACCGGGAATACAGCCGGTTCTGATTGATGAAAAAGGGCATGAAATAAAGGGAAACAGTGTCAGTGGAAACCTCTGCATTAAATTTCCCTGGCCGGGAATATTGCGCACTACCTATGGGGATCATGAACGGTGCAGACTGAATTATTTTGCTACCTATGATCATTTATATTTTACCGGAGATGGATGTCTGAGAGACGAAGAGGGCAATTACAGAATTACTGGCAGAGTAGATGATGTGCTTAATGTAAGTGGACACCGGATAGGCACTGCTGAAGTGGAGAATGCCATTAATATGCATACCGGTGTGGTGGAAAGTGCTGTTGTAGGATTCCCGCATACTATAAAAGGACAGGGCATTTATGCATTTGTGATCTGCAGTAAAAAACCAGATGATGAGGTGTTGATGCGAAAGGATATTTGTTTAACGGTAGCAAGAATTATCGGTGCTATTGCGAAGCCGGATAAAATACAGTTTGTCAATGGCTTGCCGAAAACACGAAGCGGAAAGATCATGCGTCGTATACTTAGGAAGATCGCTGAAGGAGAGATGAATAATCTAGGGGATACTACCACCCTGCTCGATCCGGGTGTAGTGGAAGAGATAAAATACGGGAGAATTTAAATTATTCCGGCAGTGTCTATTGACGGATGATAATTTTTGTTCCGGGCTCTACGTATTCACAGAGTTCATCCAGATCTTCATTGCGCATAGCAACGCATCCCTGCGTCCAGTTGGTGTAATCATCCACTACAATATCATCGTTAGGCCAGGTACCGTGAAGTGCAATGCCATTGCCGATACTGGCAGTACGGGGGATGAGTCCCTGTGCTTTACGTTTTTTAAATTTATTCCAGGAATCTTTTGTAGGGTAATCCAGCATCAGCATCATATGCCATTTGCTGTGCAGTTTTTTACTGAGAATTTTAAAGGTTCCTTCCGGAGTTTTCCGGTCACCGGCCATCATTTTATCACCCAGTGACTTGTTTCCGAATACTACAGGATAAGTGGCATACCATCCTTCGTCATCGAAAACCTGCAATTCATAATCGGATTTGTCCACCAGCAGGTACACGGCTCCGGAAGGCCCGGATACGGTCCGCCTGCCGTTCAGTCTGCTGTGTGTGGTCTTAAATGCAAACAACCCGCTCAGCATCAGGAGCAGCAGACCCACCAGAAATTTCGGATTCATAAAAACCATTTAAGTAAAAGACGTACAATAATTGATGCGGTTTAACTGTAGTTTAAAAATTAACTTAGTGGCTGGTGATCTCACCACAAATTAACGATGACTGCCGGTTGATATTTTTAAGGTGTATAAATTTAACAAATAGGATAAAGTATGAGGATACTCTTTTATTTGCTGCCTCTCTTTGCGGGCATAGCTATTACGGTACAATCCGGTATTAACAGCCAGTTGCGTGCAGCTATCCAGCATCCGTTAATGGCGGCCTTTATTTCTTTTCTGGTAGG
>JAYUXA010000291.1:0-5804 GCA_043753245.1 Chitinophagaceae bacterium | reverse complement strand
CCCGAAATTATTAACTTTGAACTATGGGCGTTTTAAAACAATTGTCTGAGTATTTATACATTCGCAAGCGCGATCCCAAATCTCCCAACTCTTCCTGGATTAGATATATGCACGGTATCAACAGGATATCGATTTTCATGTTCCTGATAGCGATCATTATCATGGTTGTGAAGTATTTTGTTAAAGGGCGGTAAAGCTTCGGGTAAACCGGACTATGCTTTTTGCGGCTTTTTCAGATGCGTTTCCTCCATCTCCTAATAATTTTTTTAATGCGGCGTAATCTCCTCTGATGCGGATAATGGTTTCTGCATCAGCGAGCAATCTGGTCAGCTCCTTTGAGATGTTTTCCGCATTCATTTCTCCCTGGATCAATTCTTTAACGATTGGTTTATCCATTATTAAATTAACCAGGGAAATATACTTCACCTTAAGCAGCCTTTTTGCAATAAGGTAAGATATTGCAGAACCTCTGTAACAAACCACCTGTGGTACGCCAAATAAAGCAGTTTCGAGCGTTGCCGTGCCGGAAGTAACGAGCGCAGCTTTGGATTGCATTAAAAGGGGATAGGTTTTATTACGAAGCGATTGGACAGTTGGATAGCTGGAAGTGAATTTTTGATAAAAACGATCATCCAGGGAAGGAGCTTTGGCAATGATGAATTTGTATTCCGGAAAGCGTTTACTTACTTCCAGCATAACCGGTAATTTCCTGGCCACTTCCTGCTCACGGCTGCCCGGCAGCAGAGCAATGATATTTGGATCGTTTAATGGAGAAAGCAAGGAAGAAGTATTGGTTTCTGACTGTGCCTGATCAACTACTTCTGCCAGGGGATGCCCTACATATTCTACCTCGTATTGCCATTTCTGGTAAAATGCTTTCTCGAAAGGCAAGATCACCAGCATTTTGTCAACATTCTTTTTTATCTGCTTTACCCGGTTTTCTTTCCATGCCCACACCTGGGGAGATATATAGTAAACGACTTTTATATTTTTCTTTTTTGCCCATTCTGCTATCCGCAGATTAAAGCCGGGGTAATCGATAAGAATCAGTACATGCGGATTAAAGGCCGTAATATCCTCTTTGCAGAAGGCTAAATTTTTTAAAATAATAGTTAGGTTTTTTATCACCTCGATAAACCCCATAAATGCAAGGTCCCTATAATGCCTCACCAGCTCACCTCCCGCCTGCTGCATAAGGTCGCCGCCCCAGCAACGGATGCCTGCCATGGTATCCAGCTTTTTTATTTCTTTGATCAGGTTGCTGCCATGAAGGTCGCCCGATGCTTCCCCTGCAATAATATAGTAGTTCATCGGATTGCTTTTATAGTATGATGCCGTAGTGACAACGGTTTACAGCACGAATTTCAGCAATAATGCCAACACTGCATATACCAGCGTGATAGAAAATACCCCCTTTGCCGTAGCATCGCGGTGTACATTGATATAAACAGTAAACAGCGCTATATTCAATACGAGGCAGGGAACGGACAGTGCCGTGATCTGCGATTTATTGTCCTTTAGAAAACCAAGAAATTCACCAACAGAGAAGAGGGGATAGAATTTAACCAGGTAGTATACGCCCAGACTCAGAATAGGAGCAATAAAACCCAGAATCAGGCCAAGAGTAAGGTTGTCTCTCTTCAGCATATGCTTATAGTTTCCATGTTTTTTCAAGTTTGGTTTTCAGGTCGTAATTGGTCATGTCAAACTGCACGGGAACTACACTGACGTAATTATTTTTAAGCGCCCATACGTCGGTGTCTCTGCCTTTGTCAAAATTGACAAATTTACCGGTTAGCCAATAGTATTTCTTTCCATGGGGATCATCCCTTTCCAGAAAGTCCTCCTCATATTTTGCATATGCCTGGCGTGCGATTTTAATGCCTTTGATAAGTTTACCGTCTACTGCAGGAAAATTTACGTTCAGGATCATGTGTTTGTCCATTTTGCTGTTCAGCATTTTTTGAACAATGATTCTGGCATATTTTTTTGCCGCGGTAAAGTCTGCTTCTATACTGTAATCCAGCAAGGAAAATCCAATAGAAGGAATGCTTTCGATGGCGGCTTCAACTGCTGCTGACATGGTGCCGGAATAGATCACATTGATGGAATGATTGGCTCCATGATTGATGCCGCTAAGACAAATATCCGGCTTACGGTGAAGTACCTTGTCGACAGCGAGTTTAACACAATCTACAGGTGTTCCGGTGCATTGATAGGCTTCAATACCCTCAAAATTCTGCGCTTTAAGCAGGCGGAGGGGGTGGCCAATAGTAATAGCGTGCCCCATGCCTGATTGTGGTTTGTCCGGTGCCACCACTACTATTTTCCCCAGGTCTTTTACAGATTCTACCAGGTTGCGCAGGCCTGGAGCAGAGATGCCATCATCGTTAGTGATTAGGATAACCGGAGGTTCCTTCTTTGTAGCTTTTGCCATAAGTAATTGCTGTGAATCATAAGGGTTTAAGCCAGTAAAAGTAAACAAAAACAACTACCTTTGCAGCCGGTTAAAAAAATCAATATGGCAGGCCAGTTAAAAGAAGTCCGTAACCGGATTAAGTCGGTTCAGAACACACAACAGATCACCAAGGCGATGAAAATGGTGAGCGCGGCTAAGCTTAGAAAAGCACAGGAAAGCATTACACAGGTTCGTCCATATGCACAAAAGCTGCAGGAAGTACTCAGTAATATAGTGAGTGGTGCTGAAGGGGAACTGGGCTTGAATCTGGCCACAGAAAGGCCTGTCAATAACGTTTTGCTCATCGTGATCACAAGCGACCGCGGACTCTGCGGCGCCTACAATGCTAATATTATAAAAATGGCCAGGTTGGCCATGGTAGAAAAATATACTTCCCAAACGGCTAAAGGCAATGTAGAGATCTGGACCATAGGAAAAAAAGGATACGAGCATTTTTTAAAGAACAAATTCCGGATGGATGCCCGATTTAAAGACATCTTCCTGCACCTGAATTTTGAAAGTGTCCAGGCTGCATCCCAGGCTGCCATGAAAGCCTTTGAATCAAAACAATTCGATAGGGTAGAACTGGTGTACAGCGAGTTCCGGAACGCCGGTACACAACGGTTTGTAACAGAACGATTTCTTCCTATCCCTAAAGTGCTCCCCAGATCAGGTACTAAAAAAAGTGATTTTATTTTTGAACCTTCCCAGGAACAACTGGTAGCAGAGCTGATGCCTAAAATATTAAATACCCAGCTTTACAAAGCAGTACTGGATGCCAATGCTTCAGAGCATGGGGCGCGTATGACTGCTATGGATAAGGCTACCGAAAATGCTAATGAGCTGCTCAAGGCGCTGAAGATCTCGTACAACCGTGCGCGCCAGGCAGCAATCACCACTGAGCTTTCAGAAATCGTGAGCGGAGCTGCGGCCCTTCAGGGTTAATAAAATTATCTATGGACATCGGTCATATCATTCCTCATATTGAAGCACTTGTTTTTGCCAGTGATAAACCACTCACCCCAATTGATATCACCGAGCTGATCAACAATGCCTTCGGTTTCATGGACGATAAAATTAACATGGAGCAGGTGCAGACTGCCATGGACGGCATTATAGAAAAATACCAGTCTGAGTTTTATCCCTTTGAAATGAGAGAAAGCGGGGGAGGGTGGCAATTTCTGACTAAAAAAGAATTCCATAAAACGGTGGCACAGCTTAACGGTGAAAAGTTTCTTAAACGGCTATCCATCGCTGCCCTGGAAACATTGGCGATCATTGCATATAAACAACCACTCGCCAAGTCTGAGATTGAAAGTATCAGGGGAGTAAGCTGCGATTATTCCATTCAAAAATTACTGGAAAAGGAACTCATCGTAATCAGCGGAAGAAATGAAGAACTTCCGGGGAAACCATTGATCTATAACACATCCCGGACCTTTATGGATTATTTCGGGATCAACAATGCCGAAGATCTTCCGAAATTAAAGGAAATTTTCAGCGATATAAACGTAGATCCTACCGTAATGAATCTGTCCGGACCGCAATCCGGTTCAACGACAATTCCCCCGGGAGAGCTGTATGCGCCGGCAGACGCCCTGCCTGCTGAATCCCCTCTGCTGGTTACCCCTGAAGGAGAATTGGTGAACAATGAACCTGCGCCTCCGGAGGGAGAAAACGACAACGCCGAACATGATGCAGAAAATGAGGATGCAGCTGAGGATGAATCTGCAGATCGTGACCGCGAAGTGGACCCCGGCAGTATCCCGGGAGACAATCATCCGAACGATGATGACGTATCCTGATCACAAACGAGCTTCTATTGCAAATCAATATAAACATGCCCTGATGGGACGGTCAAAAATGGACACTCACCTTTCATCTGAATTTCTGGTTAACACGGCAAATGAATTCGGAACTCCTCTATATGTTTATCACGCAGAAAAAATCAAACATCAATTCAATAAATTACAATCCGCCCTTTCTGCCGCTGATGCAACTATTTTCTTTGCCTGTAAGGCATTAACCAATATTAATATCTTACAGTATATCAGAAGCATTGGTTGCAATGCAGACTGTAGCTCCTCTAATGAAGTCCTGCTCGCACTTGCGGCCGGATTTAAGCCCGAACAAATCCTGTATACCTCCAACAATATCTCTTTTGCGGAACTGGAAGAAGTAGCCTCCAAAGGAGTAAATATCAATATCGATTCCTTGTCCAACTTAAGAAAATTCGGAAAAAAATTCGGATCCACTTATCCCGTAGGAGTACGGCTGCGCCCCAACATCATGGCGGGCGGTAATCTGAAAATTTCAACAGGGCATAACAATAGTAAATTTGGAATACCGCTGGAACAGGTAGATGAAATTGTAGCGATTTCCAGGGAAACGGGTTTAATAATCCATGGATTGCATATTCATACCGGCAGTGATATTAAAGACGTAGAGGTATTTGTGCAGGGAGTGGAGTTGCTTTACCAATTATCTGAAAAATTTGCAGACCTGAAATTCTTTGATCTCGGAGGTGGATTTAAAGTAAAATACAAGCCGGACGAACAAGAAACGGATATTGAACTATTGGGTCGCAGACTGGCGGAATCACTTGCAGGATTTGAAAGGCTCTCCGGTAAAAAAATGAAGCTCTGGTTTGAGCCTGGTAAATTCCTGGTAAGCGAAGCAGGCTATTTTATCGCCCCTGTGAATGTGATTAAAGAAACACCATCAGTCACGTTTGCAGGTTTGAATACAGGATTGAACCATCTTCTGCGGCCTATGTTCTATGACGCCTGGCATACGATAGACAATATATCCAACCCCGAAGGAGAAGTAAAAGAATATACCATCACAGGTAATATCTGCGAGACGGATACCTTTGCTGCAAACAGGGATATGAATGAGATCCGGGAAAATGATTATTTATGCTTCAAAAATGCCGGTGCTTATGGATTTGAAATGTCGTCAAATTATAATTCAAGGTATAAACCTGCTGAAGTGCTGGTAGAAGATGGAAGAGCCCGGGTGATCCGCAGGCCTGAAACTCTTGAAGATCTGTTAAGGAACCAGGTTTTTATACCGGCTTAATCTGCTTCTGCAATTACTTATCCAGCTAATCTCTCATTTCTTTATACCCAAAACGCTACGACTAAGGGTTTGTCCTTATCAGCTGTAAAATAATCAGTTATATTAAAAGGATTGTGATCAGAATATATTGCCGGGTGTACTACAAAAGGCATATTTACATTACAAAGCATTTAACCCCTGACCTCTCCTATAAAATTGTCCCCTACCCTTTTAAAAAGCAAGAACCCTTTCTGAAATAAGAGAGGGTTTTTTGATTTCAGCCTTA
>JAYUXA010000290.1:0-5808 GCA_043753245.1 Chitinophagaceae bacterium | reverse complement strand
CATCGCACGCCTCGCGAAATGTCTGAGCAATGAGCTTTGTATTGTTAACCGGATCTGCTGACCAGACTTCGGGGCTGGAAGCAGAATCAATGCGTATCACACCGTGCGGACGAATACCCAGGTCGCGCAGTTTTTTTGCAAACCTGCTGGCTTTATGTACCTCGTCAACAAATCGTTTACGTTCCTCACTGCTACCCATAGCCGAACCTCCCGTGGGAGGCCAGATCGCAGCGACCAGACTACCGATCTTCAAGCCATGACGGGCTACGCGATCGGCTATCTTTTTTATTCCATCATCCGTGCTGTCAAGTACCACTTCGGGATCAAATAATCCGATGTCAATGCCATCAAACTTTACTCCGTTCACTTCTGCCGCCGCAGTCATTTCAAGCATTTTTTCAAAATGAATAACAGGTTCTGAATCCGGACCTTTTCCCACAATACCGGGCCAGGAGGCATTATGGAGCTTTGGATAATTATTTTTCATATCACTATTTTTTTAGGATTAAATCAGGATTTTCGGGTCCGAAATGTTTCAGTATAACGATTGGATCTGTTGTTGAATGATTGGTGATATGCACTCCTTTTATAGCGGCATTTTCACTTATAAAAAACTCATCATTGGTTAATTGTCCGTAGCGGATCAACGCGGGAGTTTCAATGTTCCAAACACCCATTTTTCCATGTCCCTGCATAACAATAATACCGTATGCTGCCGCATCTTTTATAGTTACGGAGGCACCAGGAAATACGGTCAGTTCTTTTGCACTGAATGCAGACGATTTATAACAGATCCAGTTTTCAGAGTATCCCTGTTGTTTTATTTCATTCACGTCCCTTACCGGGATAGGTTCCATGTATCTGTTCTCCCTGATATTAGGATCCAGATTAAGATCCCAGTCGATCACGTCAAGCAAAGATTCGAAATCTCCTTTCTTATCTTCCGGTGTTCCGTTCCATAATAATTCATCAGGAATGATTGCTTCATTCACAAGCGATTGATACATAGCGAATACATCGGATGCTTTTTGGGGTTCGTAAGTACACATACTTCCCGGAGCGTGCAACACACCAGGCGGCACATCCCATCCTGTTCCGGGCTCTAACTTAAATGCCTGGGAGTAATCGGTAATCTTATTATCGCCTTTTGTGAAATTCTGCAAACAGGTTTTAATCTGCTCCCTGGTAGTGCCTGGAGCGATACCCATAAATGTATAGGGGAAATCACCGCCGTGATTATTCAATTGCGGAGGAAAATAATAGGCTTCTGGTTTACCGAGCTGTCCGATCAGCGCTGCTTTTTCATCGTTGTGGTGGATATGATGCGGCAGCGGACCCATGTTGTCAAAAAACTTGGAATACATAGGCCAGGATTGGTATTGGTTCCATAACCGTTTACCGATTATTGCATCCTTCAGGGCATCGATCGCATCCTTTAAGAGGAACTGCAGCGCTGTTTTTCCATCGTCAAATACCACTGCACTCAATCCTTCATTTTCTCCGGTTAGCGGACCATTTTTTGCAGGAGTCGTGGAAGACAACCAGCGTTCATCTATCCCGCCACGCACTCCGCCTAGTACATAATAATCATCAGGATGCAATTTTATTCTCCGTCCGGGAACACAGAACGATCTGGGAACCCATGTTGGTGTCAACCGAAGTATTCCTTGTCCCTGTTCCAATGCTTTTTCAGCTAAACTTTTTTCCATTTCTTTAATTAGTGGTTATTAAATTTTTCTATATCAATAGCAAGTTCGTATACTCTTTTTTCTCCCGGTTGCAGGTACTGAAGTAACCCTTCTTTTTCAGCACCCGCTCTACCCATAGGATAACAATTTGCAGGCTCCAGTCCGGTAACGTATTCTCCCTTGCCCCAATGTTGCCAGTTAGTTAAAAAGGGAAGCTGATTTTTATTAAAGCGGACCGTAAGTTGCAATCCTAATTTTTCATTAGCTATTCCGCAGCTGCAATCACCCTGTGCATTTGCCTGGGGATCTATATATAATGCTTCTTCTCCATACCCGCTGTGGTCATCAAGGGGGGGACAGCATTTTTTAAAATCATTTCCTTCATAAAAAATTTTATGTTCTTTTCCATCTTCACGTGGCTTCCATTTTCCTTCAAAAAAAAGACGGGCTCCTTCATCAACCAATGGCCATCCTAAATTAATATGATAGAGCAGCATGTGAGTTGATTTTGTATTTCCACAATTCACCACTTCATCCCGAATAGTAATACAGGATTTTCCAAGAGTTCCCGAAATCGTACGGGTCAATTCCAGAACCGGTCCAAATACCTGGGCTTGTAAAATCTTCCCGGACAGGCTGAATCCCAGGATTCCATTTATTGGATCCGGCTGCCGGATAGCGATTAGTTCCGCAGGAATATTGCTTATCGGTCCGTGCAAACCCCGGGGGTTCGCATCAAAATCATCGGGTCCACCGGCATGGTCGAGTCCACAGGTGGTGACAAGTCCGCCGGAAAAGTTTTTTAGCCAGTCAATTCCTTTATTTGAAAAAGGCTGAGGATAAGATACCGAGGAGTGACTCATCCAGGACAGACTATGTTCATTATAGAATGCATCGACGATATCCATTGCACGGTCAAGGACTACTTTATAGCGCAGACCTGTACCGGTATTTATCCATGCTATACGTGTACCCTTACCTATTCCGTTGTCCAGAACAGAAGTTTCAATTCCACCCACCTGTGCATGATGGGAAATTTTGTTAAACCATGGCAATGCTCTTAGCTCGTTAGACTTCATTGAAAAACTAATTTAGGCAAATAGTATGAAAATAAAATAATAGATTGCTGATGTTTAATCACCTGATTATAATAAATAACATATGAAATTCAGAATTCAAAAAAAGAACACCGTCAGCCATTTATTAATCTTTGTGCTGGCTTTATTCAGCTATGCTACCAGCACAGCACAGCATAGCAAGGCAAGCTTTAAAAAAATATTCGATGGAAGAACGCTTCGTGGATGGAGTGGCGATACGTTGCACTGGCACGCTGGTAATGGATCTATTATTGGAGAAGTCACGGCAGCCAACCCATTAAAAACAAATACTTTTTTAATCTGGCAGGGAGGCAAGCCAGCCGATTTTGAATTTAAAGCAGAATTTAAAATTACAAAGTCAGGAAACAGCGGTATTAATTACAGAAGTGAACTATTTGAAAATATACCTTATGCATTAAAAGGATACCAGGCAGATATTGATGGAGAAAATGTTTACACTGGTCAGAATTACGAAGAGCGCGGTCGTGGATTCTTAGCGAAAAGGGGAGAGAATGCCGTGCTGGAAAAAGATAAAGAGCCTGTTATTGCGACAACTATTGGCAACTCAGACTCGCTGAAAAACCTTATACATTTTGAAGGATGGAATACGCTGCTGATTGTTGCCAAAGGAAACAGAATGAGCCATTACATTAATGGCAAACTCATGAGTGATGTAATAGATAACGACCAGGACAAAAGAAAATCCAGCGGCTTACTTGGATTGCAGGCACATGTTGGTCCACCGATGAAAGTGGAATATAAAAATATTTATATTAAGCAGTAACCGTTTTACGATGTGAGCGCATGTTTTCAATACATTAAAGAGTTAAGCCCGGGGTTTTCAGCATCCATACCAGCGCATTTTAAAATAAATGATCTGTTGGTGGTAAAGGCATTCGTTAAACCGCGAAAAATAAATGCCCATAAAGGAGATTTCGGTAATGGAGGTTTAATTGCCGGAAGCAAAGGAATGATGGGGGCTGCAGTTCTTTGTGCCCTGGCGTTTATGCGCAGTGGTGGGGGTAAACTCACCTGCCACCTTCCTGAAACAGGTTTGTTGGTTTTACAAATTGCCGTGCCCGAAGTAATGGTAAAGATAGAGGAAGGAGTAGATCATGTTATGTCTGTTTCAGCCTTTGACAGGTACGATGTAATTGGGATTGGTCCAGGAACAGGGTCTTATGCATCGTATGAGAAACTGCTGGATACAATTTTCTCATCGTATAACAGACCACTGGTATTGGATGCGGATGCATTAAACACCCTTTCAAAAAATAAACCACTGCTCAACAAGGTTCCGGCCGGATCGGTGCTCACGCCACATGCACTGGAATTTGAAAGACTTTTTGGAAAAACAAAGAGTGAGCTGGAAAGAATAGATCTTGCATTAATTCAGTCGGCTAAATACCATATTGTTATTATTATCAAAGGACCTTTTACACAAATAATCACTCCGGAGGGTCTTGTATATTTTAATACTACCGGAAATCCAGGTATGGCTACAGGAGGTTCAGGCGATGTGCTGACCGGAATAATAACCGGATTAATGGCACAGCAATACAGTCCGGCAGAAGCAGCAATACTGGGAGTTTATCTTCATGGGCTGGCCGGAGATCTTGCTGCGTCAGATCTTTCCCAGGAAGCATTGATCGCCTCCGATATCATCGTTTATCTGGGAAAGGCCTGGAATATCTTACATCAATAAAAAAGGACCACCTCTTTGTGGAGGCAGTCCTTTTTATTATACCAGTTTCTTACTTATAATTTAGCAGTTACGAATTTGTAATCGGTACTTACGGCACCACGATTGTCTGTTACCACACATCTGAAAACATACGCTCCTTTAGCAGTCAGGACAATTTCTGTTCTTGCAGAATTAGCATTAACGATCGTAAAAGTGGGAGGTCCGCCAATTTTTTCCCAACGGATGGAAGCAACAGATCCATCAGGATCATACGATGCTGAACCATCCAGAACAGGATTAATATTATTGGAAAGGGTTACTACATCATCAGAACCGGCCATTGCAACAGGCCATTTGTTGGGCCCACCCGGAGCAGGGACCGGAGTAGGTGTAGGTGTTGGAGTAGGTGTTGGGGTAGGCGTTGGAACTGGACCCGGAGTTGGTACAGGTGGAGGAGTAATGATTGCTCCTGCAGCTCTTTTGAACTTCAGCAGCCACTCATAAATATTCATATTATCCACTTTGGTAAGCGGATTAAACGCCTTACCCCAGGTAGTGTTGTGGTCTTCTCCGTTAGTATATACTGTCAGTTTGATATTGGCAGCATTGGCTGGATTTGCAGCCTGCATCCAATTGGTCCAATTGTAGGCCCATTGGATAGGTACATACTTATCAACTGTTGAGCTGATGGTCCAAACCGGAAGGCTCTTGGAAGCAATGCTGTTAGCAAGTTCGGGAGAAGCGGCTGTACCACCACAAACCGGTACTATTGCTGCAGCTCTTTGACCGTAAACTGCAGAATAGTCCCAGGTAGAACCGCCACCCAGACTTAAGCCTGTTACATATATTCTGGATTCATCTACCCTGTATTTGCTCACCGCATAGTCAATCACCGATTGAACATTTGCAGGAGTTGCCCGCACCTTAAACTGAGGAGCAACGATGATGTAGGAGAATCGTTGGCCATTCACCATAAATTCTGCAGGAAACAGTTTTTTTGCAACATAACTGGGAAGACCGCAGCACTTTACTCTTGCTACTCCGGTACCTAGTTCTCCGATTCCGTGAAGGAAGATAATTAGAGGATATTTTTTGGTAGTAACGGAGTACCTGGCAGGAAGTACCTGAAGGTATCCGGCACAATTTGAATTAACATTAGTGGTCAATTCAGTAAGAATAGGAAATTCAGTTTCAGGAACATCGTCAACCGCTGCATTGCTGTTGATAATATCAGTTTGAATACGTTCATCGGTTGCTACATCTTTTTTACAGGAGGAGAATCCGATTGACAACACAGTAAGAATACAAAACACATGATTTCGAAGGGACATGGAAAATA
>JAYUXA010000289.1:0-32553 GCA_043753245.1 Chitinophagaceae bacterium | reverse complement strand
CCGTACTTCACAAAAATAGGATGCTCATGCGTTGTAATCTCCGCCGTCTCAAAACATCCGCCGCGATCCACACTCACGTCTATGATCACACTACCCGGACGCATATTGCTGACCATTTCTTCTGTGGCTACTACCGGAGTGCGCCCACCTTGTGAGCCCAGCGCCCCCACCGCAACTTCACAGGTCTTTAATTGTTTTGCTAATATCCTCGGTTCCAATACAGAGGTCCACAAGCGGTGGCCTACATTATTTTGTAATCTTTTCAGTTTATAAACGCTGTTGTCAAATACTTTTACCGAAGCACCTAATGCAATCGCTGCCCTTGCCGCATATTCACCAACTATTCCCGCCCCCAGAATAATTACTTTAGTAGGGGGAATGCCGGATATACCACCCAGCAGTACCCCTTTTCCATGATTGGCAGAGCCCAGGTACTGCGCGGCGATCAGCATTACCGCACTGCCTGCAATTTCACTCATGCTCCGTACAATAGGATAAGTTCCGCTATCGTCCTTAAGTGCTTCAAAAGACACTCCGGTGATCTTTTTCTCCATCATTTTTTCCAGTAGCGAGGCCTTCATAACAGACATATGGATCGGCGAAAAAATCTGCTGGTTGTATTGCAAAAAAGGGAGATCCTCATCTACTACCGGAGCAGATTTAACCAGAATAGGAGCTTTAAATACTTCGGCTTTTTCGTACACGATCCTTGCGCCGGCTTCACTGTAATCTTTATCCCTGAAATGAGTCGGTTCACCGGCATTGTGTTCAATAACCACCTCGTGGCCATTGGTCACCAGCACACCTACCGCATCCGGGGTAAGCGCTATCCGGTTTTCCTGAAAAGCAGTTTCTTTGGGAATTCCGATATGCAACCGGGCACCCTTGGGTTTAATGTCCAGTGTTTCTTCAAGTGTTTCGTAACTGAAAGACGTACTGATATTAACCTGAGGTTTTGGGTGAGCCATGGATCAACTATAATTTACTTTTTACAATGTACGATTATCTTTCTTTTAGCTTCTTGTATTTGCATAATGGACAGCCTGATAGTGTCTTCAGGAAACATACCTGGTGCCCTGGACGGCCATTCCACAAAGCAAAGCTGCCCGGAATACAGGCATTCCTCCACTCCCGCCCTGATGGCCTCGTCCTGCGAACGGCACCTGTACAGATCAATATGATAAATGATCCCGGTGGCGGAGAGGTATTCGTTGATAATAGAGAAGCTGGGGCTTCCCATCGTTCCTTTTACACCGGCCGACCGGCAGATAAAATGGATAAGAGTGGTCTTTCCTGCCCCCATTTCCCCTTCTACCGCCACTACCCGCTGGTTTCCAAAATAATCCATCAGTGTTGTAGCGGCTTTCGCCATTTCAGGCAGACTGCAAACCAGTTCCATAGTGCAAATATAAATCTGTGTAAGAACAGTTATAAGTAATTTTACAGCATGGAAAAGACAAATTGGAGGGTTGATGGCATGACCTGTTCCAACTGTTCGCTCACGATTAGCAAATACCTCGAAAAAAATGGAAAGAAAAATGTAAAAGTCAACCTTATTAGCGGGGATGTGCTATTTGACAAGGAAGATAATATAGAGGATCGGCAACTCGCAAAGGGAATAGAAGACCTCGGATACAGTGTTCACACTGGAGCAGGAAACCATCATACACCCGTCAAAAAAATTTTTCGCACCCACTTCCAGCACTTTATATTCTGCGCGGTTTTTACCCTGCCGCTCATGTTGCATATGCTCGATAGATGGATATCTGTTCCACTTTTGATGAATCCATGGTTTCAACTGGCTTTATGTATTCCGGTGTATGTGGCAGGAATGAATTTTTTTGGTAGAAGTGCTGTTAAAAGCATTCAAAATGGAATGCCTAACATGAATGTACTGGTTTCCATAGGTGCAACAGCAGCCTTCGTATACAGTCTGGCTGGCACCTTCCTGAACCTCGGACATGCATTCCTGTTTTATGAAACCACGGCCACCATCATTACCCTGGTGTTCCTCGGTAATTACTTAGAAGAAGCTTCCATTAATTCCACCCAGAAAGCGTTGAAAAGCCTTGCTAAATCTCAGAAGGTGATGGCCAACATGATCGCCTTCGATGAAAATCACCAGGAAGTGATCCTGCCGGTAGACAATGAACAATTAAGAAGTGGCGATCTGATCCTGATCCGATCCGGAGAACAGGTTCCTGCAGACTGCAAAATATTAACCGGCACAGCCAGTGTAAATGAATCCATCATCACCGGAGAAAGTCTGCCTCTGCAAAAAAATCCGAAAGATACCCTGATCGGAGGGAGTATACTCCTTGATGGAAACGTAAAAGCTCAGGTGACCACCGAGGCTAAACATTCAGTTCTCGCAAATATTATTGATCTTGTTAAGCTGGCACAGGGAGAAAAACCTCCTGTACAACTGCTGGCCGATAAAATCAGCGCCATATTCGTACCTGTGGTACTGGGACTTGCTGCATTGACCCTGCTGGTCAATTTATTTGTGCTGCAGGCGTTTACACCTTCGTTAATGCGCGCCATTGCAGTGCTCGTCATAGCCTGTCCCTGTGCCATGGGACTAGCCACACCAGCCGCAATTGCAGTAGGGCTTGGGCGGGCCGCTAAAAACGGGATACTGTTTCGTAATGCAAAAACGCTGGAACTGTTTAAAGACATCCGTCAGGTGGTGTTTGACAAAACAGGTACACTGACCACCGGTTTGTTTTCTATTGGAAAGATCTCTACAGGAATGGAGGAAGATGAATTTAAAAAGATCATTTATTCACTTGAGAGATATTCCACCCATCCTATTGCAAAAGCGATCACCGTTCAGTGGAAAAGGAATGATGCGATCAAATGGGAAAAGATAGAAGAAATAAAAGGAATAGGGATGAGCGCCGTATCGAGGCAGGGAGACAGGTACCAGGCAGGCTCTTATAAAATGGCCGAATCCTTTACAAAAGACGCTTCCCATAATATCTATCTTATCAGGAACGACGAGCTAATAGGATGGATGGATCTGCAGGACGAAATAAGGGAAGAAGCCGGTGCAGTTATTCAATGGCTTCACAAAAAAAATATTCAGACTATTTTATTAAGCGGAGACCGGTATGAATACTGCAGGCTAGTTGCGGACCGGTTAGGTATTGACGTTATATTAGCCGAACATTCACCAGAACAAAAACTAGCTAAGATAGCAGAACTATCGGCGCAATCTCCTACGGTAATGATCGGGGATGGAATCAATGATGCGCCTGCACTTGCAAAAGCAACAATTGGAATTTCTTTAAGCGAGGCATCGCAAATTGCGGTACAGACTGCAGATGTTGTTCTGATGCATGAGGGCATTCGCCATTTACCTATGGCGCTTGGGCTGGGGAGGCACACTTATATTACCATCAAACAAAACTTATTCTGGGCCTTCATCTATAATATCGTGGCCATCCCGGTTGCAGCGTTGGGATACCTGAGTCCTGCATTCGGGGCACTGGTAATGGGGCTCAGCGATGTGGTTCTCGCGTTCAATTCAGGTAGATTATTTATTAAAAAAGTGGTATAATAATCAGCTTGGCAGAAATCCATTCTATATTAAAAGAATACTGGGGATTTACTACTTTCAGGCCACTGCAGGAAGATATTATCCATTCTGTTTTAAATGGAAAAGATTGTCTCGCGCTGCTGCCTACAGGTGGAGGAAAATCGTTATGCTTTCAGATCCCGGCCCTCGCTAAACCTGGACTCTGTCTGGTCATCAGTCCTCTAATCGCCCTGATGAAAGACCAGGTGGAAAATCTCCGGAAAAAAAATATAACTGCATTTTCCATTCATTCTGCCTTAACACGCAAAGAAGTGGTCAGTACCCTGCAGCTCGCAGGTCATAGCAATTGTAAGTTTTTGTATGTGTCTCCCGAGAGACTGGCAACTAATTTATTTAAAGAGTACCTGCATTCACTCGGCATAAACCTTATAGCGGTTGACGAGGCCCATTGTATTTCGCAATGGGGGTATGATTTCAGACCTTCCTATTTAAAAATTGCACTGTTGCGGGAAGAGTTGGATGTGCCCATCCTTGCCCTTACTGCTTCCGCTACGCGGGAAGTGCAACAGGACATTTGTGAAAAATTATTATTTAAAAAAGATCATACCCTGTTCAGGCAGTCTTTCTCAAGACCTAATTTATCATACAGTGCTTTTAATGTAACGCCAGCAACAAACAAAGTGATTGATATATTATCAAAAGTAAATGGAACAGGCATTGTGTATTGTAAAAGCAGGAAACGAACGCGGGAGCTTAGTGAATTGCTCAATATGAATAATATCTCTGCTGATTATTATCATGCCGGCCTGCCATCCGAACAAAGAAGTAAAAAGCAGGAAGACTGGTTAAAAGATAAAACCCGCGTGATCGTATGTACCAATGCATTCGGTATGGGGATCGATAAACCCGCAGTTCGTGTGGTTATTCATGCAGACACTCCGGAATGTCTTGAAAATTATTACCAGGAAGCGGGCCGCGCTGGACGTGACGGCAAGAGATCCTATGCGGTACTGTTATATAATGATAAAGAAATGAAAGACCTGAAAGCCTTGTCCGCACTGCATTTCCCATCACTCACAAAAATCAGGAGTATCTATCAGGCACTGATGAATCACCTTCAGATTGCATCAGGCACTGGCGAAGGGAATTCGTATGAGCTGGATCTTAATGCTTTTATTAAACATTTTGCCCTTGTTACCAGGGAAGTGGTCCCTGCTTTAAAAACACTTGAGCAGGAACAATTACTGTATTTCAATGAACAGCTATTTGTGCCTGCAAAGCTCCAGGTGCTTGCGGATAAAAACAGCCTGAATGAATTTGAAAAATATCATCCCTTGCAGGAACAGTTAATAAAATCACTTCTCCGCAATTACGAGGGCATCATGGATCAGCCGGTTACCATTTTTGAAAATACTATCGCCGGAAGTTTACGAAAACCTGCAGAGGAGATTTCCAAGCAATTACAGGAACTGCACGCGCACGGCATTGTTCAGTACACTCCGCAGAAAGAAAAACCCCAGGTATTTTTATTGAAGAACAGGGTACGGGCAGAAGACCTTCAAATTAATATGGTGCAGTACAAAAAAAGAAAAGAACTGTATGAATGCAGGGTGAATGCGATGAATGATTTTGTTTATACCCAAACTGCCTGCCGGAGCAAACTCATCGGAAATTATTTTGGTGATGAGAAAATAGAAGCGTGTGGCATCTGTGATATATGCCTTAATAAAAAAAGAACTGCGCTAACCCAGAGCGAGTTTAAAAATATTCATTTAACCCTTTTAGCGCTTATCCAACCCACTCCGCTGGCGCTGAAAGATATTATGCTCCGGATGAAGCCGGTCTCTAAAGAAAAAATTATGGAAGTCATCCATTTTCTACAATCGGAAAATAAAATATCGGTTGACGGGAATGGTCTGATAGTACCCCGGTGAATGTTAAAACCAGCTTGTTTTCTTTTTTGTGCTGCTTCGTCCTCCTAATCCAAGTGCCCCTAATAAACTTCGTGTGATCAGATTGGCCGCGGTACGTCCGATCTGACGGGTAACAGAACTATCCAGTATTTTTTCCATCGTAGATTTTTCAACCGGGACTTTACCGGAGGAGGAGGAACCGGTAGCCGCCGTATTGTTTGCCGCATCCGCTAGTTTGGCGGTTACTATTTCATAAGCACTTTTGCTGTCTTCTGTTTGCGCATATTTATTTTTAATTCCCGACTGACTTACGATCGCCGCGATCTCGGAAGAATTTAAAATATCCATACGGGAAGAGGGGGGTATCAGCATGGTTTGCACGAGAGGACTGGGAATTCCTTTTTCATTCAATATAGTAATAAACGCTTCCCCTGTTCCGAGCTGTGTCATCAGTTCATCCACATCATAAAATTTCGTTTCGGGATAATTTTCCGCTGCCTGGCGAATGGTTTTTCTGTCTGCGGCCGTAAAGGCACGCAGGGCATGCTGAACCTTTAATCCCAGTTGCGCAAGCACGCCGGCAGGTATATCCTGGGGATTCTGGGTACAAAAAAATATACCCACACCCTTGGACCGGATGAGTTTGATAACGGTTTCAATCTGCTGAAGCAATGCAGTTGTTGCTTCCTGGAAAACCAGGTGCGCTTCATCGATAAACAATACCAGCTTTGGTTTATCCAGATCACCTTCTTCCGGTAAGGATCCATAAAGTTCCGCCAGAAGGCTAAGCATAAATGTTGAAAATAATTTGGGGCGGTTCTGCATATCCGTTACACGAAGTATGCTTACCATTCCTCTTCCATCCCCCGAGATCCGCATCAGGTCATCTACTTCAAAAGAAGGCTCTCCGAAAAACAGATCGGCTCCCTGTTGCTGAAGTTCGATCACTTTACGAAGAATCGTTCCCGTGGTGGTGGTGGATATTTTACCATACTCCTTTTCTATTTCCAGCTTACCCTCATTGCCGGCATACTGCAGCATTTTTGTAAAATCTTTCAGGTCCAGCAGGGGCATTTTCTGATCATCGCAATATTTGAAAAGCATAGATACCACCCCTTCCTGAGTGTCGTTCAGTGCCAGTATTTTCGATAACAGTACCGGTCCGAATTCCGTAACGGTAGCCCTTATACGCACTCCTGCCTCCGAACTAATGCTGAGCAATTCTACAGGGAAAGCCTGAGGGCTGAAAATACCACCGGTATGGCTCAGTCTTTCTGTTATCTTATCGTTGCTTGTTCCGGCGGCAGCAATGCCGCTGAGGTCTCCTTTGATATCCATGAGCAGCACCGGTACGCTGGCGTTGCTCAACCCTTCGGCGAGCACCTGCAGGGTTTTTGTTTTTCCGGTTCCTGTGGCTCCGGCGATCAACCCATGGCGATTAAGGGTTTTCAATGGTATAAAAACATCCGTTCCCGAAAGGGCCTTTCCATCGAGCATTGCTGTTCCGATCTTAAAATTTTCTCCCTTAAACTTAAAACTTTCTTTAACGGTCTGAATAAAGAGATCCTGGTCTGCCATAAAAAAATTTGAGAATACTATATTAACAAAAAATTACCCGCCCGTGGCGATTTGATTCAAATTGATTAGATTTATTTCCCGTATGTTTATTCTAACGATTTAAATTTATAGCATGGACGGCAAAAAAACGAAAATATTGTTATGTGAGGACGATACGAACCTTGGGATGGTACTTAAAAACTATCTGGAACTGAACGATTATGATGTGATACTGGAAAGGGACGGAAGATTGGGGCTTGCGGCATTTCAAAGAGAAAAATTCGATCTCTGCCTGTTGGATATCATGATGCCCAATATGGATGGTTTTACCCTTGCAGAAGAGATCAGAGACGTGGATCCCGATATTCCGTTATTTTTTCTAAGTGCAAAAACCATGAAAGATGACATTATCCAGGGATATCGCCTGGGAGCCGATGATTATATCACAAAACCATTCGACAGTGAGGTGCTGATGCTGAAAATCAAGGCTATCCTTAAGCGCAATGAAGAAGGCAATAAAGAACAGGAAAATAAAGAGTACGACTTTGCAAGCTATCATTTTAACCCGAAGCTGAGAGAGCTTAGCCATAGCGGAAAGATGCAGACCTTGTCCCCAAAGGAGAATGAACTCTTAAAATTACTTGCAGAACATCTTAATGATCTGCTTCCCAGGGAGCATGCACTTAAGAAAATATGGGGTAGTGATACTTATTTCAATGGCCGCAGCATGGATGTTTATATTGCCAAACTCCGCAAATATTTAAAAGACGATACCAATATCGAGATCGTCAATATTCATGGAAATGGATTCAGGCTGGTTGTGCCTGCCTAAAGGACGAATTTGCTGTACAAACAAAGTATACACTCAAAATAATGTTATATGTGGAGTCTTGCCCAGGTGTGTATACGCTTTAGGTGTGGCTTCACGCCCACGGGGCGTACGTTTTAGAAACCCTTCCTGAATCAGGAACGGTTCGTATACTTCTTCGATCGTGCCACTTTCTTCTCCTACGGCTGTAGAAATAGTAGTAAGACCTACAGGTCCTCCTTTAAATTTTTCGATTATAGTGGTCAGAATTTTATTGTCCATCTCATCCAGACCGTGCTGATCCACATTCAGCGCTCTTAAAGCATGCTGGGTAATGCCCAGGTCTATAATTCCGTTGTGCAGCACCTGGGCAAAATCCCTCACTCTTCTCAACAGGCCATTAGCAATCCTCGGCGTACCACGGCTTCGTCTGGAGATTTCATACGCCGCATCTGAAGTAATTTTTACCCCAAGGATTGTTGCCGCACGCAGCACGATGATATTTATGGTTTCGGTGGAATAATATTCCAGCCGGGCCTTGATAGCAAACCTCGAAAGCAATGGCGCGGAAAGCAGGCCGCTACGGGTGGTAGCGCCAATTAAGGTGAACGGATTCAGGTTTAGTTGTATACTTCTTGCATTTGGACCTGCATCGATCATAATATCGATCCGGTAGTCCTCCATTGCTGCATACAAATATTCTTCTACTACTGTACTGAGACGGTGTATTTCATCAATAAATAATACATCCTGAGGTTCAAGATTGGTTAGCAGGCCAGCGAGGTCACCGGGTTTTTCAATCACCGGCCCGGAGGTTTCCTTAATGGTTACACCCAATTCATTGGCTACAATACGGCTAAGCGTCGTTTTACCTAACCCAGGAGGACCATGAAAAAGCACGTGATCAAGTGCTTCATTTCGCATTTTTGCCGCTTTGATAAACACCTTAATATTTTCTATGATCTGCTCCTGGCCGGAAAATTCGGAAATGACCGCTGGCCGTATATTGTTTTCAAACTCTTTATCAGCAGCACCGGCTGAATGACCGTCCGTATTCAAATTGGCAGTAGGCATACCTAAAATTAAGATTTTATAAATTCATATTTTTATACCATGAACTTCGACCAATTTAACAGCAGTATTCTTAACGATACTCCATATCAGGGCATTTCTCCCTTGCTTAAAGTAATGTGGCTGGACGCAAAGGGTGACTGGCATGGCGCTCACGATATCGCGCAGGATATTCATGACCGGAATGGATCCTGGATACACGCTTACCTACATCGCAAGGAAGGAGATCTTGCCAACGCGCGGTACTGGTACCAAAAAGCAGGAAAAAATGAACCTGCCGTATCGCTTGAAGAAGAGTGGAAGATACTGGTCAGCGCGTTTCTATGATCATTCACCGGCCCGTTTGATGCCGGTTTTAGTGAAAACGATCTGACGTTGTTTATACAAACTTCCCGTGCTCATTTTAAATGTCTTTTTGCTCATTCCGAAGAACGAATAAATCTCTTCCGGATCCGACTTATCGTTGTATGGCAGATAACCGTTATGCAGTTCAAGAAGATCAAGGATTTTCTGAAGCTCGCCTGAAACCCGCTCGTATCCGGGCTTTCCTGCAACCACGTCAATTTTATTATCAGGATAAACTTTTTTAACATACCCCGCAAAGGAGTCGCCTGGTTTGATGTCCCGGTATACCTCATTGAAATGCAATACTCCGGTATGCAAATGATTTATAATTACTACATAACCAATATCTGTTTTGCGGTATACGGTAAGATGGACATTGTCCAGATCTTTTACAGTAAGGGTATCGTTGTTTAAATACGATTCGATTTTTTCTGTTGCCGCAACACGACCCGTACGTTCATCCACGTAAATTTTAACAAGGTACTCCTCGTCCGGATACATCTGCACCAGCTGTTTGGATTTTGGTACAAACAGGTCTTTCATAAGACCCCAATCAAGAAATGCTCCCTGGGGAGTAACACTTATAACTTTTAATTTTATAATATCCCCCACTTTCCCTTTCGGCTTCAGCGTAGTGGCAATAATGCGGTCTTCAGAATCGTGGTAAAGAAAAACATGAAGTTCATCATCAACTTTTGTACCCGGTGGCACAAACCTTTTCGGAAGCAGGATGCCCTCTTTCCCATCATCGAGGTACACACCGAAATCCACTTCGCGGCTTACCTTCAGTAAATTGTAATCGCCTATATTGATCATGGCAGAAAATTAGCATTTTAAAACTGAAAATCATCCTCAGGGCTTAACTTGTATCCTTCAAAAACAATAAACTGATGTTTCAGCAGACTTCCATCCGTTTCCTTCGGGACCTTTCAAAAAACAATCAGAAAGAATGGTTCGAAAAAAACAGGAACAGATACGAAAGCACAAAAAAAGAACTCGAAGGGTTTACAGCCGAAATCATTAAAAAAGTTACTTCCTTCGATGAATCCGTTGCGCACCTGCAAGTGAAGGAATGCCTGTTCCGTATCAACAGAGATGTACGATTCAGCAAAAACAAATCTCCCTACAAAAACCATATGGCGATGTACCTTTCAAAAGGAGGTAAAAAAGCGGTTAATCCAGGGTATTATTTTCATCTGGAGCCAGGTAATAGTTTTGTTGCGGGCGGTTTATGGATGCCCATGGCACCGGAATTAAAAAAGGTCAGGCAGGAGATCGACTACAACTGGGATGAATTCAAAAAACTTCTTGCCAACAAGAAATTCAAGGCTTCTTTTTCAGATTTCAGCCGACAAAAAGAAGAAGTGCTGAGCAGGCCTCCAAAAGGGTACGATGAAACCAATCCTGCAATAGAGTATCTGAAACTGAAAAGCTGGATCGTGTCCGCCAGGATAACAGACGATGACCTGGCTTCAAAGGATCTTGTAAAAAAAGTCAATGCTCACTTTACAACGATGTATCCGTTAATACAATTTTTTAACCTGGCTCTGGCGGAATGACCAGCCTATGACTGAACTTAGTTTTCGTTGCCTGGGGACAATGTAATACCCTTTGATTAAACAATTGTTCTGTCTGTTTGCTTCCGGTAAACAGATTCATCAGGAATATAGAGTTTATAGCAATTAAAAAAAAGGCCATTCGGCCTCCTTTGCTCTCCGGATCATGTTCTTTATTTTGCAATCGTCAGTTTAAAATTCTGTGCAGTACCCGTTGAATCGGACACTCTGACTATATAATTTCCTGCGCGAAATTCGGATACGGAAACTGGCGTGCCCAAACCTCCGTTCACCTGCTTAATCACCTGTCCGTTTAAGTTCATCAACTGAATCTTTAGATTACTCATCCCTTTATTTGAGCTGATTACTACATATCCGGTAGCAGGGTTTGGATAAATGCGCATGGTAATTAATTCTGATACTGCCATTTTTGTTGATCGGATCGGTGAGTATTCGAAACTTTCATCCTGGTCGATCATTTTTAAACGATAGCTGAGAAGCCCATTGGCTGAAAAGGATTCGCTGAAAGAATAGGTTGACAGTTCAGAAGAATTTCCTTTTGCAACCACACTACCTGCAGTGATCCAGTTAATACCATCTGCACTTCTCTCGATCTGAAAACGATTAGAATTGATTTCCTGATTGGAAGTCCAGGTAATATTTACCACATTTCCGTTTGATTTTATGGTGAAACTGGTAAGTTTTACGGGCAGCGTCGCGAAAGAACCAATCCCTGTGCTATCTAACGTTGCCGGGCCATATACTGCCGGTGCATTACAGGGGTTTTTTCCTGGAGTGCCACAGTTCATTTTATTGTCTTTGGTCTGGATTGATTTTCCTCCGGCATTATAGTTACTCCAGTTGAAGTAATAATTATTAAAGGAGGCAGCCGTAACATAAGAATTGTCGTACTCGTTTAAAGTTCCTCCGTTAAATTTAATAAATGCCTTGCTCTGGGAACTGCCGTCTCCTGCTATCAGTGCACTTGTTTTAGACAGGTTCACAATACTGGTAGCTTCCATGCTTGCATTATCCAGAAATTTCATTTTTGAAGCAATCAGATTTGCAGTAGACCACAGGGTAGCAGTGGCCTTTTCGGAAAATATAAAATCTGAATTGGTAATGGTTAGTTCACCTGAAGAAACCAACGCAGAAGAGGATTTAAACAGTACAGTTGTTCCATTAAACTGACCAGACCCCCAAAAGGTGATCTTTGCTTTTTTTTCTATTACTACCGTTCCACCATTAAAAACGGTGTTCTGCAGAAAAATATCCTGATTGACCGTAAGTGTAATTCCCTTGGCTATATTAATAATGCATTTATCACATGGGGAAGGCATTTTTAGATCGGAGACGTTAACATCTTGCACAATAGTGTAGGTCGTTTGACCGGTAACAGAAAACGTTGCGGTAAGCAAGGAGGCTAAAAAACAAATGTGTAAAAACTTTTTCATAATTGTAGGTGTTAGAAATGTCGAACAGTCCATAATTTCAAGTCATATGCCAATTAGTAGTAGATTGACTATCAATATAATAAGTCGATGGTGCGTTGTTGATTTATTCCATTAAATGGAATAAATGGCGGAAATGGGAATTGGGAAGCTGACAAAAAACAGATTTCTTATAAGAAAAAGAACTGTTGAATATGCAGGAATGCATGGCAAATTTTAACCTGAGCAATTCAATTGCGGCATAATTTTTTATAAATTAAAGAGTCGCTCCGGTTTATTAGTTGTTAATTAAAAACATCTTTTATGAAAAGACTACTTATTTTTCCGCTTGTCTTGCTGAGTACAGGATTGTTTGCCCAGAAATTTCAGATTGGAATTAAAGGGGGCGTCAATGTGAGCAATTTTACCGGCAGCAATTTTCAAAACTTTGATACAAAGCCACTGGTTGGCTTTCATGCGGGGGGAATACTGGCGTTCTTGCTGGGAAATAATTTTGCTATTCAGCCGGAAGTTCTGTTTTCCTCACAGGGTGCGCGCTTATCTGATGGAACTACCAGCAAAGATTATAAAGTATCCTATCTGACCGTCCCTGTTTTGGCAAAGTATCGCTTTAATGGCGGTTTCTATTTAGAAGCAGGTCCGCAGTTCGGGTTTAAACTGAATGAAAATATACCGTACGATCAATCCATCAATTCATTTGCTAAAAACCTCGATGTTTCCATTGATGGAGGAATTGGATTTCATGGTAATGCAGGATTTGGTATAGGGGCCCGCTATTGTTTAGGTATCTCTAAAGTGGGTAATTTTAATAGCACCGTACAACCAGGATACGATCCTAATTTTAAAAATGGAGTAGCCCAGCTATTTATATTTTATACCTTGTTTAATAATCACCGGGACAAATAGCTTAAGGTGTCAGGGCTACTAGCAGCAGCTTTGCAGGCTGTTGTTTTTTTCCTTCATTTGCTATATAACATTCCCCTGCAGGAGAAAATGTGATGCCTTCAGGTTTAGGAAAATCAATTTTATCCAGGAGGATCAGGTCTTTTATTTTTCCTGTGTTATCCATTATTAACAGTTGTGGCCGGCTTGCATCCGTTATATATAAATCTCCGGTAAGAGGATGAATGGCAATCTCCGAAGGTTGAATATTAGATTTAAGCGTCTTTTTTCGGTTCTTATTAAATATAATATCCTGAATGTTTATCCGGATTACAGGTTTTACAGGCATTTTTTTAGTCACGAGATCGAATGCATAAACACCCTTATAAAGAGAGTTGTTTTCTTCTTTGCCTTTAATAGCCACCAATAGACGCTTATTGATGGCATCATACACGAGTCCTTCTACATTTTGCTTTACGGTAAGATGAGTACCGTATTCTTTCACTGACGGTTTTCCGGTATTGTAATTGGACACTTCATACAACCTGCCGTCGGCGCAAGCCACATAAGCATCCCCTTTGACAATAGCAATAGCCTCATAGTCGCCCGGGGGACCGAAAGGAATTTGAGTTTCTACTAATCCAGAACTGGAATTTAATATGAATATAGACCCGATCTCATCCTGAATACAGGCAAAATGATTAGAATCAAGGTAGTTAATGCCAGAAATTTCCTTTAAAACCTGGGGCAAATTCCATTCCCTGACTATTTTTAACCCTCTTTTCGTCAGATCCTGAGACAGTTCATTTTTATTGATTAAAGTCAAGAGATTTTTCTGAGCAGTTGAAACAACCATGGGAGGCTGGGCATATGAATCAAAAACTATAAATATAAAAAATATAAATATAAATAAATTAGGGCAGCATTTCATGAATTAAATAATTTGGCATGAAAATTTCAATACATACATTAAACAATTCCTAGTTTTGCAAAAGCTTTATAAATATTTTATATATATTAAAATAATTATAATGTATTAAGTTTACACGGGCTTATTATTTACGATCCCGGAATACTGACAAAAGTAGCTTTCTTATTATATCTTTTCATATGGCAAGCAATCGTTAGGGCCTACTGTTTCTACAGTGGGCTTTTTTGTGTCGTATAATTCCTTAATTTAACGGTGTATTAACAACGATTGCTTTCCATGCCCCTCTGCCAGAGGGGCTTTTTTTTGGCCTTACTATGTAAGTACCGGGTTACTGCCTGGTCACCACCAAGATCTCTCAATACCTGGTTCGGTAAAGCATTACCTGCTTTTCAACATCTTACTGGTCTGGATTATTTTTCCATTAATCTTAAGCGCAACAATATAAGAACCAAAGGTTGCAATGTTTTTCAGATTATAAATTCTTACTGTATTATTTCCTCTGGGAAGAAGATTGTACTGCTGGCGGTGTATCAAACGTCCATTGATAGCATACAATTCTGCACTTACCCTGTTGGAATGGTCTGTGTTGTAAAAGTCAAGTATGATCTGATCGGTAAACGGATTAGGGTAGGCCATCACCTTCAGGGCATGCTCACTGGCAGCAATAGATGGCAGTGCATCCTGCAGCAACAGATTGCTTGCAGGGATTGAGCCATCTTCCTGCGTGTCGGTATATTCCTGGATAATTACACCTGCACTGAACCCATACGCGGCCACTGCTGTAGTTGAAAAATTCAGCATCATTTCACCGCCTGCATCCGGAGCCAAATCATTGAGGTAAACAATTTTAGTAGCATTCATCCAGGAATTGAGGTAAACTGTTTTTCCCTGGATAGTATAAGTAGCGGTATAGTTTCCCTTGAACCACCCGGTAGAACTTGAGCTGCCGGTAAATCCAATGCGGTACTGTTTAGTGTGATTCAACCCGGATAATCTGAATTGTCCCAGCTGGCTATTGTCCAGCCAGTAATTGGATGACAATACGTTATCGGGCACTATACCCGTATTTGTTCCGGTATTTACACCGGCAGTAAATTCACCATTAAATGTTTCTTCAAGCTTAAGCACGATGCCGCTATTCACCCCATTTTGATTCTTCAGATTACCGATAGTAAAAGGATTTACGGGTGATGCGGCAAGGTTATTCCACGGAAATGCTGCATTGGCAACTGTGGTATTAAAATTAATATACACCAGTCCGCCGGGAGTGACCACTCTGGTCTGATTGCTGAATTCTGAATATTCAGATCCATTTTTTGCACGTACGCGATACCAATAGCGTGAGTTTGCTGCAAGTCCGGTGTTTCTGTAGGTAGTAGTACCCGCCGGTAAGGATATGATAGTGGTGTTTTGTGAAAAGGCTGAATCTGTTGCCCTGACCAGTTCATAACCGCCTGCCAAACTTTCATTATTGGTTCTATCGCTCCAGGTAATATTCACGATACTTCGGTCGGTTGCTTCAGCGTACAGATTAACAGGATTGAGCAGATTGATTACCGGATCATATTCTTCAATGATCAATGCATTCAGATAACTGAGCAGTGTTGCCCCTGTGCGGGTTACATTAACCAGTATCGCACCAGCGCCATCTGGGGTAAGGCTGTTGATATTTACGGATCTGGTAGTATTGTTACGGGCGTCCATTACTGCTTTTTGAGTTCCTACTGCAAACTCGCTGGTGGCGGCCAGTCCTTCGTTCTGGCTGCCGATGAATACGAGATTGTATTTTTTAGCAGTACTTAAACCTGCAATTTTTAGTTGTCTGGTTGCACTATTGTCCGCTATTCCGCTCTGAAGTACAGCATCGGGAACAATACCTGAATTATCTCCGGAGATATGTCCAAGATCGGTGGTAGCGGACCAGGGTGTTACACTGGTAACAGAAATGGAGGTCGTTCCATTTGCTTCGTCTTTTAGTCCGTTGAATACAGAATTAGCCGTTCGTAATCCAAGCCAGTTGTTCCAGGGTAGAGGAGCGGTTTTCCCGGCACTTCCAAAATTCAGATATACAGATCGGGTATTTTTATCCGCTATAGAAACAGTGACCTTTGAAGACGAAGACTGTCCGTTATTATCGGTTGCCGCAATGGTAAGGGGGTACCAGCCAATATTATCCACAGTTGGAGAAAAAGACAAGAGGTAGTTTATACCGTCCGTATGCGTTAGAGTTACGAATGAAGGTTTATTGGGAATGCTTACCATTACATTGTCCGTGGCATCATCGGAAACGGTAAAATTTATGGTGGCGATACTGTAGGTTTTTAGGAGGATACTATTAACGATACTGATTACTGGTGCCGTACTTCCGGCAGTGGCAGATGTGGTATTGCCCGGTGTACCCTCTCCGGAGCTATTTGTTCCGGTTACATAGTAATAATAAACGGTCTTCATTATCACCGATGCATCGGTATATGCATTGGCATTGGCGGGCAGAGAGGTGAGCAGTGAGAAATCTATATTATCCGTTGAGCGGTATATCGTAAACCCTGTTTCATTCGAAGAATTATCGTTCCAGGTTAATGCGATAGTGTTAGCCGATCCGCGGGCTACCAATCCGGAGGGTTCGATTGGCGTTAATGGTGCTTCCGCAGTAGTTGCGGCAACCGGAGCGGAATAAACAGATTCACTTTCGGATCCGGCAGCACGTATCTTATAAAAATATTCTTTGGAGGCGGTAAGCCCTGAATCCGTAAACGTGACCATATCAGATGCAGTGGTTGCTACCGGAACAAATGTTCCTCCACTTGCCAGCGAGCGGGTTATTTCAAAACCCGTTTCATTAAAACTATTGTCCGCCCAGTTCAATTTTATTTTATTATAGGCAATACCGGCAGCACTCAGGTTTGAAGGCAGCGCAGGAGGAGCGACTTGTGCTGCATTTACCAAAGAGAAAAAATTCTTTCGAATCCTTTCCCTTGCCAGGCCGGCATTGTTGCTCCAGTATACCTGCATGTCGTAGCCGTATACATTTTGAAAATGGGTGATGGCGATCGAATGGTATCCCTGTGTCAAAGAAATCGTTCCAAAACGGCTTTGTGCTCCGTGAATACCGTCATTGCTTACCAGTGGCGTGGCACCGGAAGCATAGGGCATGTCTATATACAACTTGCTGCCATCATCCGATATGGTTTCAAACGTATAGGATGCTGTAACAGGAATGTAAATAAATCCTCTCCATAAAAATCCATACTGAACGTTAGTGGTTTTTATAGCGGTATTATTAATGTTCACCGAATCGGTTACGCCTGATCTTGCAGGAGTAAGGGCAGAGAAATCAGGTAACATGGACCATGCTCCGGTATAATAAGCATAATTTAATCCCTGACGGTGCGTGAACCCCGTTAACTGACTGCTTGCTGCTGAACTGTTTCCGGTGTTGTCTATGGCCTTTACAACGAATGCATAAAAATTAAGGCTATCCAGGTTGATGACATTGAAGGTGGTGGCGGTGGTACTAAAAAGCTTTGCACCATTTGCATAAATATCATATCGTTTAATATCTGCATCCGCAGAAGCGGTCCATTTTAACAATATGCTGGTGGAGGTACTGCCCAGATATTGAAGGTTAGATGGAGCTGCAGGAGCGGCAAGATCACCTGGCGTTTTCGCGGAAGCTTCATTTGATTTTGCAGAAGCCCCGGTAGTATTCACTGCACGTACTACATAGTAATACGTAGAATCCGGAAACAATCCGCTATCCTGCCAAGTATCCGCATTTGCCGGTGTAACGGCTATAAATTGATAAGGCCCTCCACTCTGTATACCGCGATAAAGTTCAAAACCTGTTTCGTTATTCAGGGCATTGGTTGGTTGTGTCCAGTCAATGCGTACGGAGGTCTGGGATAATGCAGTAGCAGTTGCTGTACCGGGTGCATCCGGCGCAGGAGTGCCGTTCGCATTTACCACGGTGTACACCGGAGAGAAGTCTGTACCGCAACCGTATTGCTCTGCATACCGGGCTTTATATTCTCCTGCAGGAGCATTAAATATCTGTGTGGAAGCCACCAGCTGGTTGTCGCTTATGCGATACCACTGATAATTAATATAGCCTGCCGGCAACTGAAGGGGAACGAGAGTGCTTCCATCAAGTGCCGGAACTACATTACTTTCTATGCCCTTAATGCTTATAGGTACGGTCTGTGTGGTGGATTTTAATTTGATCACCGCCGGTTTTGGAGAGTAATCGGACCAGTTGCCGGCAGCGGTTCTTTTGAAGCGCACACGGTAGGTGCCGAATTGTTTTACCGTTATATCATTGCCGGTGTAAAGGCTTACCGAAGCGGGCTGAACAATAGTATTCGCCGCACCTGTAGCCGTTGCGATCACTACGCCGTCTTTCTGCCATTCATAGGCGTAATATCCTTTTGATATACCCAGCTTGGCATTAATCGTTTCGTTGGCACAAAATGCATCCCGCTGAAAAAATATTAGTGGATTTGCTTTATGTACATCGTTCATATATGCATTGTAACCCGGCTCATTCCAATGAGTGCCCCATACATAATGACCTAGTTCCGGATAAACCGTATACCTGATATCTGCGCCCACCTGTTCCATCTGCGTTAATGCATATTGTGCAGATGCAGGAGAAGGATCAACGTCTTTTCCACCGGTAGCAAACCAGATCGGTACATGAACGAATGCTGCCCTGTTACTGGTACCCCCTGCGGCCGCTGAAGGGATTATTTTAGCTACCCTCGCAGGATAATCGGATGCCATACGCCAGGCTCCATAACCACCTCCCGAAAGTCCGTTTACCACTAAACGGTCGTTATTGGCACGGGTATATTTTACCAGGGAATCCACAATAGCCAGCAGGGCGGTAAAATTGCCAGTCGCAGAAGTATGCCATGCTCCCCAGCAACCGGCATAGTTGACCATCTGTGGAAAAATCAGAAAGCCATCAAACTGATTATTATTAACCCTGTTGCTGAAAAGAAGCCCTCCTAACTGCAATGGCTTCTCATTATTATACAAACCTCCATTGGCACTGCATCCAACTTCCCCTGCACCATGTAAAAACAGCATCATCGGATATTTTTTATTGACACTATCCGGGTTGGTGTAACTCCGCGGGAACTTCAGGCGGAATGCCATCCGCACACCATTGCCGAGGTTAATAAAGTAAGACTTATAGGAAGATGCGTCCCATGCATTCACTCCTATGCTCACTGAATTGGTTGGTATGCTCACAAATTTTTGCAGTCCTAATTTTGTACTATCCGGAAACCATGCCGACCGGTATCCCCTGCTTTTATCGAGCCGGACAATAGGATCGGATATATTAAAAACATTCTGTGCTTTTAAAGAACAGAATAAAACAGTATACATGCATGCAATGAGCAGACCTTTGATCATATTATCAGATTATTAAGAAATAGGCAGCCAATAATAAATGAAACGAAATTTAACAGGGATGGATGCTTCAGAACCAGGAGCAATTAAGGTTTATCGAAGGATCAGTTGATCTGTATTTTTCAGAAGATGCGAATGAGACTAAGGAGCAACAAATGTAGATTATTTTAATTTGAGTTTGAGAATTTTTATACGATTTTTAAATGTTATTTTGACAGCAATTGCTATCTATGGGTGCTCAATTTGTAATTGGAACGGATTTCGGTACCGATTCCGTCCGTTCTATTATTGTCGATACTTCTAACGGGGAAGAAATAGCTGCGGCTGTATTCTATTATCCGAGATGGAAAAAAGGATGGTATTGTGATGCTTCCCGGCAGCAGTTCCGTCAGCACCCAATGGATTATGTAGAGGGAATAGAACACACTATAAAGACCTGCCTGGCTGATGTACAGGAGGAAGTACGGCAAAACATATTCGCCATTTCCATTGACACTACAGGCTCTACCCCGGTAGCGGTTGACCAATCGGGCACTCCCCTTGCGCTGCTACCGGAATTCAGGGAAAATCCCAATGCGATGTTTGTATTGTGGAAGGATCATACTGCTGTAAAAGAAGCTGCAGAGATCAATCAGCATAATAAACAAAGTTCAGTGGACTACCTCCAATATGTTGGCGGAATTTATTCTTCTGAATGGTTTTGGGCCAAGCTGTTGCATGTTCTGCGCATTGATAGTGCTGTAGCCGAAGCTTGTTACAGCTGGGTGGAGCATTGTGACTGGATCCCTTTTTTACTGACCGGAGGAACTGACATCACGCAGATGAAACGAAGCGTTTGTGCGGCAGGTCACAAAGCCCTTTGGGCAGAAGCTTTTGGAGGGTTGCCGGACAACTCTTTTTTTAGTGCGCTGGATCCGTTGCTGGATGGGTTTACAAAGCGGTTATTCACTACCACATTCACCTCAGATAAAGCGGCAGGGCAGATCAGCAAAGAATGGGCGCAGCGCCTGGGATTACCTACCCGGGTAGTAATCGGAGTGGGTGCATTCGATGCGCATATGGGTGCGGTCGGAGGTCAGATCGAACCTTATCACCTGAGTAAAGTGATGGGCACTTCTACCTGTGACATGCTGGTGGCTCCGGCAAACGACCTGGAAGGAAAAAAAATAAAAGGAATTTGCGGGCAGGTTAACGGATCCATCATTCCGGGAATGGTTGGTCTGGAAGCAGGCCAGTCTGCATTCGGGGATGCTTATGCGTGGTTTAGAAACCTGATTGCATGGCCTCTCCAGCATCTGACTAACGTAGATGCACAACTGCTTGCCGGTCTGTACGACCAGATCCTTCCCGCTTTAAGTAAAGAAGCCGCTGGGCTTTCTTTTGACCTGGATGCGGAATTGGGGGTTGACTGGATGAATGGAAGGAGAACACCTGATGCAAACCAATCGCTGAAGGGTGGCTTTACAGGACTGGATCTGGCAACGGATGCACCAAGGATGTTTCGGGCACTGGCAGAAGCTACTTGTTTTGGGGCAAAAAAAATAGTAGACCGGTTTATTAGCGAGGGCATTCCGGTAAAAGGCCTGATCGGGGTAGGCGGAGTTGCAAGAAAATCTCCTTTTATCATGCAGATGATGGCTGATGTAATGGATATGCCTATCCGCATTCACCGCAGTGAACAAACCTGTGCTGCCGGTGCTGCTATGTTTGCCGCTGTAGCCGCAGGTATTCATCCGGATGTCGAAACGGCCATGGAAAAAATGGGCAGAGGTTTTGATCTGCATTATTACCCGGATCCTTTGCGCAGAGCAGCATACGACACCCGCTACCAGCGTTATTCCTCTTTTGGATCTTTTATTGAAAATAAACTTCTGTAACAGGATACTACCTCCATCTATAAACGATATTGCAACTCATGAGTAACTATCTGGATATTCAGCAATCTGCTTACGAAGGAAACATGCGGCTTCCGGGGCTGGGCCTGGTACTTTTCACGTTTGGAAATGTGAGTGTAGCCGATCAGGACCTAAAAGTCTTTGCTATCAAACCAAGTGGAGTGGAATACGAACAATTAACTCCTGAAAAAATGGTAGTCATGGATTTTGATGGAAATCTGATTCAGGGAAGCCTGAGGCCATCATCAGATACAAAGACACATGCTGTATTGTACAAATACTGTCCGCAAATTAAATCAATAGTGCACACCCATTCTACGTATGCAACGGCCTGGGCGCAGTCGCTCAGAGACATTCCCAATTATGGGACCACGCATGCAGACCATACCACTGCCGACATACCCTGTGCGCCTCCGATGGAGGACGCAATGATCGGCGGCGACTACGAATTTGAAACCGGCTTTCAGATTTTAAATTGTTTAAAAGAAAGAGGTTTGTCTACCGGAGAAACAGAAATGATTCTGGTAGGCAGCCATGCCCCATTTGCCTGGGGAAAGAGTATGGAAAAAGCGGTGTACCATGCGGCGGTACTGGAAGAGCTGGCCCGGATTGCCTATCTGACCGAGCAGATCAATCCCAGTGTGCTGCGAATGAAAGAAGCGCTGGTGAAAAAACATTTTGAAAGGAAGCATGGAAAGAATTCTTATTACGGACAAGAATAGTGTCCGGCAACGATACTCCATAAAAAAAGTGGCTGTTTCAAAAGATGAAAGAAAGACTATGGTTTTTCATAATCCGCATGAACCTAGCATTGGATCGGTCTTTAAATCCGATTAACACATGAAAATAATACAAACCAAATTACAAATTAGTGTGATTTTATATACTCATTAAGGAGCACCATATTCTTTACACTTGGCCGGATAAAGCCAGAAAAAGGATTGTTTAAATCCCTGATGGCAATCATAATCATGGCAACCAAAATAAAATAGATTACCGGCAATAAATAATGAACGACCTCATTTATACCATTCATAAACCCGACAAGGAATCCAATCATTAAAGATGATATAACCAGTAAGTACATGACGATGGCGGGTGTTCTTTCATAATATGAAAAAGCTGTACGGGAAAAGGCAAACTTCATAACATCAAAAGCCAAAGTCATTTTTTCGGCATTTTTTTCTATTGAAGCATTCGTACATTTTCGGTTAAAGGCAGTAAAATAATCCCAGTAATTGTCCATTAATACGGCTGCACGTGGTACAACCTGGATTGCACTATCTGGTTTCAGGTTCGGGTATGCAGTTTGGTTCGTCAGAAAATCGACCAGAAATATTTTGGTTCTCTTTTGCAAAGAATCAGGCATTTGTTTGCTATAGCGATACAGCTGTTCTGTTGCATTCACTTCTTGGTGTATGTAAGCATAGCGCTCCCGGTGTGCATTGCCTGCAGTCAAAAAGGTAAAAGAGATAATCAATCCAAAAATACCAATGACCGAGTTTTCAATTCCGGAGCTTTGCCATTTTTTTGTTCGTCGGTATCTACGGGCATAAAAGATTCCGCCTGCCACCGAAAACGATAAAAACATGGGATAGACTACATTAAACAATGGTGAATCCAGCATCAGCTTCCACATAACATACTTTTTTTATTATAAAAACGCTGTGCATTGATTGCTAACCTCTTTTGATTATTCGTCACGTACGCCATCCCAGGAACGCAACACTTTGCCGTGCGGATTTACCTGCAATTGAAAGATAGTATCAATTAGCATTGTTTTACGCTCAGTTGTATTATAAGTATCCCAACCAGGGTTTCCGTTTTTAGCAAATTGAACCCATGCTTGTTGCATTTTATCTGCTAATGCAGGTGGCGCTCCCTGGGGGCCCAGCATTCCTTTATCTCCTATGACACTGTCCAGGTTATTAAAAACAAAGGGGATTTCCAATCCATGATATGCGCCGTATACACCACCGGCAACAGATGATGGCCAGGAAAATTCATACATGTACGTTTTTGCGGAACCTGCATGGGCATTTGCAAATCGTATAGAAGGAACCTGGGCCTGGTAAGACGTAAGAATAGCAGAGAACAGTTCTCCCAATTTTTTCTTTGGGTACTCTTTTTTGTACACAGCAATGACTGCCGAAGGGTCAGGGTGTAACGCACTCACTGCTTTCTTCAAAATAAAATTGAACTTAATTTTTTTAAGCAGGCCGGTGGGCACCAAAAAATAATTGCCCTCGTCTGTATTATAGCCAATGAGTAAATCGCTGGCATTGCCAGAACCATTGCGTGCAGTTTTTAGAGGCACGTCCGGAATAATATCTCCATCAATTACCGGGTAATATAGACTTACACCACCCGTGGGATCTGCATGGGCTTCGGTTTTAAGGTTTACGGATCCAGGAGCAACTTTAGGCTGTGCAGTGAGTAGTTCTTCCGGGGTGAATGCAAGATATGCCTCCCTGGAATTGGGGATACCAAGCGTTTTTGCATATTGATCAGCAATACGGTCCGCTTGTTCACTGCTTAAAACAGTTTGTCCTGAACCGCTTTGCATGATTGCCCGCTTGAACAATCCTTTTGTTGCAGGGCTTGTTAACAGCACGCCTACACTGATTGCACCGGCAGATTCACCGAAAATGGTGACATTGCCGGGGTCACCGCCGAAGGCAGCGATATTATCCTGCACCCAATGCAATGCCGCTATCTGGTCGCGAATGCCGATATTGGTAGGCACTCCTTTTATTTTCAAAAACCCTTCAATACCCAAGCGATAATTAAAAGTAACCAGTACGACTCCTTTTTTTGCAAAACTGGTTCCATTAAAAACGGGAACATCACTTGTCCCCAGCACAAACGCTCCTCCATAGATGTAGACCATCACAGGTAAATGTGCTTCTCCTCTTATATGCGGCGTCCACACATTTGTGGTTAGAAAATCATCGCCTTTTATCCAACCTTTTCCAAACATCGGTTTGTTGTCGATGTCCCCTCCAGGTGGAACCGCAAAGGGTGGAGTAGATCCCGCGCCTGTAGCATCGCGGATACCTGTCCAGGGAGTCGGTTTGACTGGTGCAGCAAAACGAAGATCGCCTGCGGGTGGTGCGGCAAATGGAATCGCCTTAAAAACGGCAATGCCTTTTATAACCTCACCCCGAACCTGCCCCGCTTCAGTTTGCACAATAACACGGTTCGCGACCATATCTTGTGCATTAACCGGGCTATAAAAAGAAAGTAACACTGCAGTTACACGATATAATATATTTATTTTCATATTTTATTTTTTGGTTTGGCTCAATTGAGAAAATTGAATTAGCGCCGCACTGGTAATTTACGATAAAGAATTTGGTTGTAATTCTGAATAGTCTTTTATTAATAAAAGACTATTCAGAATTACTTTTGGTTAGGAATTCAAAGTCATAAGGGGGCACTTAAAAAAGAGGCTGCCTCAAAATTACTTTTGAGACAGCCTCTTTTTTAATCCATTTGATATGTCCTGTTTGGTTTTACAATTCCCTTATCCAGATATTTCTGAAACTGGTAGGATTGCCATGGTCCTGCAACCGTATGGGTCCTTTACCGTGTACCTGGTTCTGAGGAGCGCCAATATAGGGCGTAGTACCTGCGATAGCGGTATGATTCTGAATCAATACTCCGTTATGCAGCACCGTTATGTAAGCAGGGGTAATAATCATACTGTCTTTATTGAATTTCGGTGCCGTATATGCAACATCATAGGTTTGCCATTCACCGGGTTTGCGGGAGGCGTTCACCAGAGGCATTGTCCTTTTGTATAATGATCCGGCGGATCCGTTGGAATAAGTTGGATTGTTGTAACTGTCCAATACCTGCAGTTCGTATACTCCCTGCATAAAAATACCACTGTTGCCACGACCCTGGCTATTTCCTTTTACTTCTGATGGAGTACGAAATTCAATATGCAATTGATAATCATCAAATTCATCTTTCGTTTCAATGTCTCCGGTACCTGCTTTTACTGTAAAAATTCCATCGGAGACGGTCCACTTTGCTGCACTGTCCTTTCCGGAGGATTTCCATTTAGAAAGGTCTTTTCCGTCAAACAAAACTTTTGCATCCGAAGGTGCAGTGGATACCCCCATATTCACTACTGTTGCAGCAGGTGTTACCACACGGGGAACGGGTTTCCAGAGCTCAGTAGATTCCGGAGTAACCTGAGCAATCATAGAGGTGCTTGCAGTCAGTGCTAATACAGCAGCCAGGATTTGTTTCTTGTTCAATTTAATAAAATTTGGTTGTTAAAAAATGTTCCGCTAAGTGGACAATTTACATCATAAAAAAGCTCCGTTATAAAATTTAACATCAGGCAGATGATTTAATCAAGAGGAAGAACAATATGAAAAGAAGCTCCTTTTCCCGGAGCAGAACTAGCCCATAGTTTACCGCCATGGTTTTGTACCACTTTTTTACATAGGGCCAGACCGATACCCGTGCCACTATATTCTCTGCGGTCATGCAACCGTTGAAACATACCGAATATCTTATCTGCATTCTGCTGGTCGAAACCAATGCCATTGTCGGTTATGATAATTTCCACATATTTTTTGTTTACATTCAGATGATGGAACTGATGCACATTCTGGCTTAGCAACTGATATACGCTGATCTTAATTTCCGAAGGGTTTTCCTTGCCGGAAAATTTAAGTGCATTGTTCAGCAGGTTATAAAACAACTGGTGCATCTGCACAGGAATTGCTCTTAAGACAGGAAGCACAGGATAGGTGATCACTGCAGCTTTCTGATGAATAATTAATTCCAGATCGTTTTCTGCCAACCGGACCACTTCATTTAGATCAACGGAAATATGCGGATCATCTTTATTGAAACTGTTGAAATTAAGCAGGTCTTTTAAGGAAGTGGTGAGTCGTTCTGCTGCGGCAGTGATTTTTAAAAAATGGTTCTGCGATGCCTCACTTAAGTTATTGAGATCACGGGTCATGATCATCTCTGCATAAATACGGATCTTTCGTAAAGGCTCCTGAAGATCGTGGCTGCTGACATGAGCATATTGCTGCAATTCTTCATTTAGTTTCAGCAATTCATGATTGGAAATAATAAGGTCTTTTGTTTTATTTTCCACCTGCCTGGACAATTCGTCCGAAAGTTCTCTCAGCTCTGTAATATCCTGAACTACCCCTAATATTTTTACAGGGCTTCTTGTTTGATTGTAGAAAACTTTCCCTGTAATTTTAATCCAGTGCAAAGACTTATCCGGCCAGATGACGCGGACTTCATAGGAGAGGCGTCCGGTAACCAGACTTTCCAGATGAGCATTGTTTCTGATAAAGACATCTTCCGGATGAATAACACCAATATACTGCCTGCGCGTAACCGAACCTTCAAATCCAAAGACGGTATTAAAGCGGTTGTCCGCCTCCATACTGTTGTCCACCAGGTTTATTTCATAAACACCCAGGTCGGCAGATTCAATAGCCAGTCTCGCCCGCTCCTGAGCGAAGAGTACTGTTTCCAGCGCATGATTGTGTTCTACAGGCTGTGCAGGCAAAAGTTGTGAATTGAATGCTAATTACAATGACCCAAAGCGTACCATATGATAACAAAAACGATAATAGTTCCGAAACATCCACCTCCTAATTTTTTTGCCCCGTATCCCGCTATTAAAGCTTTTATGAAATTATTCATTCTTTACATTTTTTTTAAATTAAAAAAGCAGTCCTTACAAATATAGGATTTATAAAATTTATACCCGGAAGGATGCCGGAAGTAAAAATCCATTGCATAGGAGGCATAGGAGCGGACGAAACGCTTCGCCCTACTTTTTAACGCGTCCTGATTTTATTTCCCCACACGGCAAAATACCAGATAAAAATGTAACAGGGTATCAATATCCAGTACCCTTCCCGGGCGGAAAATAAATCTACCATCCTGCCATACAATAATGGAATGAACGCACCTCCTGCCAGACCCATAATCAGCAGGGAAGATCCAATTTTTGTAAACCTCCCCAGGTCGGCAAGGGCAAGCGGCCATAATGCCGGCCATACCAGTGAATTGGATAATCCGAGCAGAGCGATAAATAGCACAGAAACATACCCTGTGGTAAATATAGCTGCAAGGGTAAATACTATTCCGGAAAGCGCACAGTATCTCAGGGCATTTTGCTGGGTAATATATTTTGGAATACACAGGATTCCAAGAAGATACCCAACGATCATAGCCACCAATGTTCCTGTAGTGAAGTATTTGGAAACAGCCAGACTGATGTGCTCAGACATGCCATAACTAATGATCGTATCTCCGGCAATGACCTCTGCGCCAACATATAAAAAAAGGGTCATTACCCCTAGCAGGAGATGAGGGAAGGAGAAAATCGATTTCTTATTGTTATTTATTGCAGCAAGATTTTCATCTTCCTTATCCGTATCCACTTCAGGAAGCCCGGAAAAATAAACCAGCCCAGCCAGAACTATCAGTACTACCACAATAATCGCGTAAGGCCACAATACTCTTGATGCCAGTTCATCCAGCTGAATGATCCGCTCTGCTTCCGGCAGGGTATGCAGGGTAAGCACAAGACTGTCTACATTTTTAAGTGCTACTGCACCCAATGCGATCGGAGCGATAGCACCCGCAAATTTATTGAATACTCCCATGATGCTGATCCGCTTCGCAGCACTTTCGCGGGGACCCAATATGGTGACGTATGGATTGGATGCTGTTTGCAGCAGCGCAAGACCTGTTCCCAAAATAAAAAGACCAAGCAGAAATACTCCGTATTCTCTGGTCAGAGAGGCAGGAATAAAGAACGCCGCACCCAATGCCATAACCAGCAATCCGATTACCATCCCCTTCTTAAACCCTGTAATTTTCAATAGCCTGCCCGACGGAAGGGCCATTACAAAATAGGCTATATAAAAGGAAAAGGCTACCAGGTAGGATTCAAAATTGTTCAGCTCACAGGCTATCTTCAGGTAAGGGATGAGCACTGAATTCAGCCAGGTAACAAAGCCGAATATAAAAAACAACGCTCCGATAATTAATATAGGTGGAACCTTTGAGCCGGGTACTTGCGTCACCAATACTGAATTCTTCGGAATTAATAGTTCTGCCAATTGAATAGTTTAAATATGTGCGTTAATTAATTATGCGCTCTGTGCACAGATGGATGATGTACTCACTAATTTACTATGAAAAGACCTACCGGAATTAATAATTTTATCCGTCAACAAATAATACGCCGATCACCGGAGATTAAATACCCGCCTTTTTCCTTCTGCCGCCAAAGAGCTAAAGGCTTTTTATATCCTTATGGCGGATAATTGTTTTATCGTGCCCTACTCTGGCTACTTTCAGCATTGCCATAGCCAGCCTTTTAGTGGAGACAACGGACCATGGAGCGATTGCACCCATTAATTTCACCATTAGTATTTCAAATTTTTTATACACGCTTTCGTTTTTATTTCTATTGCTTGCAACAATTCCCCCGGGACGGAAAATGTATAATTTCCGCGGATGTAATCCAGTTAAAGCATTCTCCGCCTGTCCTTTTACTTTCGCAAACCGTACCGTACTGCGTTCGGTTGAATCAGCGCCTTCTCCGCTAAGAAATAGAAAAGACATCTCCGGATTCACAGCCAGCATAATACTGGCTGCAGCAAACACATAATCGTGGGTAATAGTATAATATTCGCGTTTAGTTACCAGTGATTGCGAAATACCCAGGCACCACAAACAGGCATCTGCCCGTTTGAATACGTCCTGCAACCCGGAATAATTCAAGAAATCCGTTTGTATGATTTCTGTGATTTTTGGATCTTTAAATCCCGATGGTTTCCGGGTGAGTAGTGTAATGCCAGTAATAGCACTGTCGTTTAATGCCTGCCGTACTACTTCCGCCCCTGCCATTCCTGTTGCTCCTGTAATCAGAATATGCATACGTTATCATTAATGAATCTGCTTCCACCATTCCGCATCCGGATAATATTCATCCAGTATAATGGTTTCTCCGATAAGAGGTGTGGTGATTTTCATATTCCTTTCATGGGCATTTTTAACGACCCTGCTGATCGGCTCATCCCATGGATGGTTGGCCAATCCGAATTTGCCCCAATGCACCGGCAACAAAACGGTTGCGTTCAGATCAATTGCCGCCTGAACAGTTTGCTCAGGCATCATATGAATATAAGGCCAGGATAAATTATACTGCCCGCATTCGAGGATAGCTATATCGAACGGCCCGTACTGCTCTCCAATCTTTTTAAAATGATCATCATACCCCGAATCACCTCCAATATAAAAGGTATTCCCTTTTGTTTTTAATTTAAACGATGCCCATAAGGAAGTGCCGCGCCGAAGACCCCGGCCCGAAAAATGTCTTGCCGGCAAAGCAGTGATTTCCATGTTTTCTGCAACAGCAGCAGACTCATACCAGTCGAGCTCCGTAATGATTTCGGGACATAGCGCAGGAATACTCCGGGCTGCACCAAGGCTGGTATACACCCATCTGATCTTTGATTTTAAAAGACGTATGGTTTCCCTATCCAGATGGTCGTAATGATTATGGGTAATAATTAAAACGTCAATCACCGGAAAATCACCGGGAATATAATTATTTGTTCCCTTAAATGATTTTACGAGCCAGGGAACCGGAGAAGCATGGCCGCTGAATACAGGATCCACCAGAATATTTTTTCCATCCACCTGAATCAGGTAAGAAGAATGGCCGAACCAGGTAATGGAAGGTTTTGCGGTGAATGGCAGAATGCCGGAATGAAAAGATGGAAGAGGTGTTGATGGTCTGGTTGTTTTAGGACGGTTCAACGTTTCCCGGATCACTTTTAAATACGATACCCCCTCCACCATCATCGGTGTAGGAGAACTATTCCGGAATGCGCCATTTATAAAATTGGGTGACTGCCTTCTTCTATCCTTATTCATCATTACTGAAACTGATTAATTTAATGCGCCGTCCAGGGAACGAGCTTCGACTCATGATAATTGATCCCCAGGGCCTTGAGCCGGGTAGCATGTTTACCCAGCCGAACCTTATACTCTTCCCAGCTTTTCCCTTTTTCGGGTGACCATCCTATTTCGGCCACACCAATCAACCGAGGAAACACCATGTATTCTATATCGTCCATATTAAGAATAGTTTCTGTCCAGAGTGGTGCCTCTATTCCCAAAATACTTGCTTTAGGAATACCTTTTACCAGACCTGATAAAGACCAGTTATAAGAACTGTCCAATTCTATTCTCGCTGCCCATTCGAGCCCTATCCGGGTGGTACTGTCGTACTTCATATCGAGATATACTTTTGTTGCCGGAGACATTATAATCTTCGCTCCTTTTTTAACGGCCTCTATTGCATAGTTCGTATCTGCCCAGTACTGAACAATAGAACCGGAATCAAGACTGGCCTGAGCTGTTTCCTCCCAGCCGATCATTTGTTTTCCATACTTTCCGGGAATATCCTTTATCTTATTGATGAATAAAATATAATCTTCTTTTTTAGTGGCATGGCTCTCATCACCGCCGAGGTGAATATAGGGTCCGGGTGTTATGGCAGCCAGCTCCCTGACAACATCATCTGCAAATTTATAGGTGATGTCTTTCTTAACGCAAAATGTACTGAAGCCCACTTCAGTTTTAGTATATAAAGCCGTAGCACTGTCGTTGCAATTCAGCTCCGCATACGATGCCAGGGCAGCATTAGTATGGCCAGGCATATCGATCTCCGGAATGATCGTTATGTATCGCGCCTGCGCGTACTTTACCAGATCTTTATATTGTTCCTGAGTATAATATCCTCCTTTACCACCACCAACTTCAGAGCTGCCTCCGTAAGCAGTTAGCCTCGGCCAGGATTTAATTTCGATCCTCCAGCCCTGGTCGTCAGAAAGATGCAGATGCAGCACATTCAGCTTGTAGGCTGCAATAAGATCAATATAATGTTTAACCTCCTCTACAGTAAAAAAATGCCTGCTCACATCCAGCATAGCACCACGGAATGCATAACCGGGATAATCATTAATGGTTCCGGAAGGAAGTTTCCAGTCATCATTTTGCAGGGAGCTCTGTTCAATAGCATCAGGTAACAATTGAATAATGGTTTGCATACCCCTGAATATCCCGGCAGCACTATGCGCTACCAGGCTCACGGAGGTATCTGCAATAACCAGCACATACCCTTCATCTGCTGAAGCCGGGTCTTTATCAGATAATGCCAGATAAAGGTTTCCTGAGGAAGGGCCTCCCTGTTCCACTTTTAATTGAAATCCGGTAGCGGGTTTAATTTTGTCAGCAAAATATCTTCCTACCGGTTCCAGTTCCGGTGACCCTGTTGAAATACGTATAACCGAGGCTTTTGTAAATGAAAAGCTACCGCTGCCGGATGTTACTGAAACCGGTTTTGGAATTAATACGGCATCAGAAAGATGCGGCTCTTCTGTGCAGGACACTGATAATAAAGAAATGAAAACGGATAAAATCAATAAACGGTTCATCTGTTGCCTGATTAAGAGAACAATCTATTGAAATTTTATTAGTAACGCTGCCTGAGCTTTCCTGCGGAGGCAGCCCATATGCATTTCCACTCCTGCCATATAATGCAATATAAATAAGGATCAGGGTTTCTGCTCTTTTGCGGTGAAACGTTCTAAAAAGCATGTTCTGTAAAATCGGGATAACGGTGATCCGTAATTTGCGTATATTGTCAGGCCAGCCAATGAATGTTTACGCATGAAAAAAAATTACATGAACCGGAAAAAATTTCTTAAGAATTCTACTATGGCCACTGCAGGAATCGTCATTGCCAAAAACCTTTTTTCTTCATCAGGTGACCCCGTTTTCGGACACAATGGATTTAAGTACCGTATGGATCGTTCCTGGAGTAAGCTGTCTCCAGCTCAGTATCCTGTTAATGATTGCCATGAAATGGTTCAGGACAGCAAAGGAAGAATTATTCTGCTTACCAACGACACACACAATAATATTCTGATCTACGACAAATCCGGAAAATTTATCGACTCCTGGGGGCACGACTTTCCAGGGGCCCATGGGCTCACCATACACAGGGCCGGCGGAGAGGATTTTTTATTTATTACGGACACTGAAAAACATGAAATATATAAAACTACCATCGATGGAAAGATCCTGATGACCATCCCTTATCCTTCAGAGA
>JAYUXA010000288.1:0-12213 GCA_043753245.1 Chitinophagaceae bacterium | reverse complement strand
ATTGGCCTGTAGTGCATTGTGATCGGCGTAATGGATTTCTAAGTATTTGCAATGCAATGGATAAAATCCTGGTTGGCGCATGCTGTGCACTCTATTTGGTGGACTATTGCTGCTATATATCTTTAATATGGTCAGATAACAAAGGGTTGAATTATCACCTGATAGCTCCCTTTTATTTTTAATTTGATAATTCTAAGCTAAGAGTGAAAATTTGCTGGTATCTTCTACATTAGTTATTATTTTGATATAAACCACCAAATTATCTGGCAAACTAAACGATCAGGATATGCCACACTCCCGTAGAAAATTTATTAACAATGCCGCTAAACTTACTGCAGGCGCAGCTTTTACAAGCAGTATCGTAAGTCCATTATTGGTACATGGAAAAGCTTTTTTGCCCAGTGAAAAAATAAATATAGCCCTCATCGGCTGTAAAAACATGGGCTTTGGCAATTTGGAAAATGCATTGAAATTACCCGGTGTAGAATGTGTGGCATTGTGCGATGTCGATGAAAATATTTTAAACAACCGCAGTAAAGACGTAGAAAGAATACAGGGCAAAGCTCCCATGCTGTATAAAGATTTTAGAAAACTGATAGAAAATAAAGATATCGATGCCGTAATTATCGGCACACCCGATCATTGGCATTGCCTGCCATTTGTAGCAGCTTGCCAGGCGGGCAAAGATATTTATGTAGAAAAACCATTGGCCAACAGTATTGCCGAATGTGAAATAATGGTGGCTGCTACCCGTAAATATAGCCGGGTGGTGCAGGTAGGTCAGCAGCAACGTAGCGGAGCACATTTTATACAGGCAATGGAGTTTATAAAAGCCGGGAAAATAGGACAGCTGCGTAAAGTAAATATCTGGGGCAATTTTAATTATGGCATAGGTCAACCGGTTGTGCCCGACAGCCCTGTGCCAGCAGGGGTTGATTACGATACCTGGCTCGGCCCGGCACCATTGCGTAGTTTTAATGCAACACGGTTTCATGGCTCCTGGCGTATGTTTTGGAATTATGGTGGCGGGTTAATGACAGACTGGGGTGTACATTTAATCGACATGGCTTTATGGGCAAAAGATACTACCTCCATGCCTGAACTAATTACTGCGACTGGCGGAAATTTTTGCTGCCCGGAGAATGCTCATGAAACGTTTGATACCATGAATGTAAGTTTCCAGCTTAAAGATCACCTGGTTAACTGGGAGCACACAGCCGGCACTCAAAATGGGCCTTATGGCCGTTCGTATGGCCTTGCTTTCATCGGCAACGATGCCACACTCGTAATAGACCGGGATAGCTGGGAACTGTTTCCGGAATGGGATGATAAAGTCAAAAAAACCAAAGTGCCGAAAATCGAAAAACAAATGGGTATCGACTCTCATGATGTGCACATGAAAAACTTTATTGAGTGCATAAAGACCCGTAAGGATCCAGCCTGTACAATCGAAAACGGAAGTCTGGTAGCTAAATATGCACACGCCGCCAATATAGCAGTACGTACCCGATCGCAATTGGTTTGGGATAATGACCACAGTAATTTTGGTAACAATGCCGCAGCAAATGCCTTCATTATGCCTGCTTATCGCAAGCCATGGATACTACCTGCCCTATGATCTGGTAGATGCATAAGTTGTAAATGCCACTTTCAAATGCAAGCTGTAATAAAAAATGATTTAGGTTTTAATATAAATCTAACCAATAATGAAAATTACAACATCTTCAGTTTTAATAATGCTGTTCGCTATTTTATTATCATTTAAAACAACAACAATGAGTGAAAAGCGACCTTTTTATATGGTAAAGAAACTAACCGGAGGGATGCAAATAAATGCAGACTGGAACAAGCCCCAATGGAAGGATATTGAAGCCATTCATTTGAATAATTCTATCGGGAAAGAACCACTATTCCGCCCTGTTGTTAAGGCTAAGATGATGTATAGCAATGATGCTATTTATGTTATATTTAATGTAGAAGACAGGTTCATACGCTGTGTGACTAAAGACGTAAATGGCCCCGTTTGTGAAGATTCTGCAGTGGAATTCTTCTTTTCTCCTGACGAAAATGCAGGGGAAAAATATTTTAATTTAGAAACCAATTGCGGTGGAACGCCACTGATGTACTATAATACTGTTCCAAGAAAGACTTTTAAAATTCTTGATACTGCAGATATTCTGCAGATAGAAATTGCACATTCCCTGCCTCAAATTATCAATCCGGAAATAAAAGGACCGGTTACCTGGACCATTGAGTACAGGATACCGGTAAGCCTGCTGGAGAAATATTCCAATGTAACCCAGCCCAGGCCAGGCAGTACCTGGAAAGCAAATTTTTATAAATGTGCTGATAAAACATCAAACCCTCATTATCTAACCTGGGCGCATATAAGCACCGACCAGCCTGATTTTCATCTGCCACAATTTTTTGGAGAGCTTAAATTTGAATAGGTGATTTAATGCAATTTGTCAAAGTAAATTTTTTAGCGCCTGGTTGATAGGAATCAACCACGTGGAAATCATTATACTATTTATTGAATGCCAGGCATGGAGAATATTTTTAAAGCAATCAATGTCGCAAGTTTACACCCGAAAAAATTGGATTGTTTCTTTATTCCGGGTATGCCGTTGTAGGATGGTGTCCCTAATGCAACCAAACATCCCTCTGTTTAACTGCACCTGCAGCAATGCAAAAATTCCTTAAATTATTTTGGAGTGCCTCTGCTGACAACGTACGAACTTTCAGTTTCCCTCTATGTACTTAATGATCCTGTTGCAGCTAAAGTGCCCTGATCCCTATTTTGGCTTAACCCGGATAGCCTGTTCATTTAAAAATTGGATCAGGAAAATTTACAGAAAACTACAACATATCCGTATAAAAGTATTAAAATGAATAAAAAAGAGAGTATAGATTTATTAATAGAATTATTACTTCCCAACAAAACCAAAATATAGCGATTATGACTTCTGCAAAAAGTACATGTTATAATAAAACAATTTTTAGCTTTCTTCTACTGTTATACGGAATTGGTGATCCGGCGTATGCGCATAAATACACTTACTACAAAGGAAAAGAAAACGATATTAATTTACAGGCCATAATAGTATCTGGCCGGATTAAAGATGCAGAAACTGGTGAACTAGTTCAGGGAGTAAATGTGGTTGTAAAAGGTACTGCAACGGGTACAATTTCAAATTATTCCGGAGTATATAGAATTAGTATTTCTGATAACAATGCTGTTTTGGTTTTTAGTGCCGTAAATTATTTGACTCAGGAAGTTCAGGTAAACGGAAGAGTGAACATTGACATTGTCCTACAGATAAAGCCTAATTCGTTAGGCGAGATCGTGGTGGTGGGGTATGGTAAGCAAAAAAGAGCTACAGTTACCGGTTCAGTAAGTGAAATTAAAGGAAGCGAGATCTTAAAAAGCCCTGCACCTAATATTTCCAATAATCTGGCCGGTAGAATTCCAGGGGTAATATCAACAAATGAAAGCGGAGAGCCCGGTGCAGATGGTGCTAATTTACTCATTAGGGGAATAAATACGTTTTCGGGTTCTACAAGTCCGTTAATTGTTATAGATGGTGTTGCTAACAGACCGGGTGGTTTCGAACGTCTTAATCCAAATGATATTGAGAGCATCACTGTTTTAAAAGATGCATCTGCTGCAATATATGGTGCACAAGCTGCTAATGGAGTCCTATTGGTTACAACAAAAAGAGGTAAAATAGGTAAGCCGCAGATTAATGTTAGTTATAATCAGGGCTTCAACAGCTGGATAAAAATACCCCGGTTTACCAATGCTGCAGAATATGCTGAACTGGTAAATGAAACTAAGGTATATGCGGGACAAAGCCCTGTTTATACGCCTGCAGAATTACAAAAGTTTAAAGACGGAACTGATCCGGTTTCATATCCTAATACAAATTGGGTAGACGCGGTAACAAAAAAATCTACTCCTCAAAGCAGAACAAATATTTCCGTTAGCGGAGGTTCGGATAAAGCAAATTATTATGCTTCTTTTGGACATATCGAACAAAAAGGCCAGTTTAAGAACAGCAGTTTATTTAATTATGCTCAGAATAATTTGGCTTTGAATGTAGATGCCCAGGTTATTGAAAATCTGAAGGTGTCTTTTGATGTACAATTACGTTATCAGGATAGGAGAAGTCCTGCGGCAAGCAGCTCCTCTTCTTTCAGCGGATTTGGATCAGATGGCAGTTACAATGTTTTTACCGGGCTTTTAGCGTCCTTGCCTATCTATCCGGCGCGTTTTCCTGATGGCAGGTTAGGAGCTACAAATGGTTCAGTCAACTCATTTTTAAATCCTATAGCAACCACCTCTGGTTTAGCAGGGGAAAGCAGGTTCAGAGATCTCTACTCCCTAAATACGTTTCGGTATAAACTTGATCTGCCCTGGATAACAAATGGGATATTTTTTGATGGTTTTGTTTCTGCCGATCTGCAAAACAGCAATACTAAGGATTTTAAAAAATCCTGGAATGTGTATAGGTTTGACCAGCAAGCACAGGAGTTTGTTGAAGAAAAGCAATCGTTATCTTCAGGAGGCATAGCAAGCCTTGACCAGTCAACTTACTCCTCACGAATGTTGACCGTCAACGCTAAACTTAATTACACTAGAGTTATAGCAAATCTGCATTCCTTTAATGCTTTTATTGCTTATGAGCAGCAGCAATTTAGAGATGATTTTTTTTATTCCGGCAGACGGGACTTTTTTACTGATAATATCGCAGAGCTGGATTATGGAAGTACTAATAATGCCACTAATGGTGGCAATTCTTCCAATACGGCAAGAAGAAATTATTTCGGTAGAGTGAATTATGCCTTTAATCAAAAATACCTTGTCGAAGTGCAAGCCAGATATGATGGGTCGGATAAATTTCCTAAAGACAGAAGATGGGGACTGTTCCCCAGTGTTTCGGCAGGGTGGGTTGTTTCAGCAGAGCCCTGGGCTAATAGAATTTTTAAAAACAACGATTTAAAAATTCGCACATCCTGGGGTCGTTTAGGCAATGACGCTATTGATCCCTATCAGTTTCTGCAATTTTATAATTTAAATGCCTCCGGATATGTAATAAACGGTCGTCAGGTGCCTACTTTAAATCCTGGTGTATTGCCAAATCCTTTCTTTACCTGGGAAACTGCTGAATCTTTCAACCTGGCTGTTGACGGCAGCGTGTTTGCGAAACACCTTACTTACACTGTTGAATTATTTAATCAGAAGAGGTCTGATGTTCTTACACTTAGAAATGCTACAGTTCCTATTTATACAGGTTTAATACTGCCAGTAGAAAATATTGGTAAAGTAAGGAACCAGGGAATTGAAGGTCAATTAAATTATCGTAGAGCCTCCAATTCTTTTTCATATAATATCGGGGCCAATATCACTTATACCCGAAATAAAGTTTTATTCGTGGATGAACCTGAATCTGTTCCTGCACACCAAAAACAGGTAGGCAGACCTATAAATTCCGATCTATTTTATGTCGCATCTGGTTTGTTTCAGAACCAGGAAGAAATAGACAAATATGCGCCATATAATACAGGCCAGATTGCCCGGCCTGGTGATGTACGCTTTGAGGATACTAATGGTGATAACATTATAAATTTTCTTGACAGAGTTCGGTTAGACCAGAATAATACGCCGGAGATTATATATGGGCTGACTACGAACTTTACCTGGAAAGGAATTGATTTGTCTATTCTATTTCAGGGCCAGGCCCGTTCTAAAGTTTTCTTTTATCCTCAATCATCCAGTAATATAAATTTCTACCGTTTTTTATATGAAGGGAGAAGTACTCCTGATAAAATAACGGATAAACCGAGTACTGCAGGAGATTTCTTTAACAGGCCACAGTTTAATTCCAATACGCTTCCCTTCTTCAGAAGAAATACTTCTTTTTTAAGACTAAAGAACCTTGAAGCAGGATATAGCTTTTCTAATAATTTTTTGAGAAGATCAAAATTAGCCAATGTGCGTGTATATATCAATGCCTCTAACTTGTTAACATTTGCAAAATTCAATGATATAGACCCTGAATCTTTAAATCGGGGGGATGGAAAAGGGTATCCTGTATTAAGAACGGTGAATTTTGGTATAAATCTAAATTTATAAAAGTCAAAACTAATTAATTGTATGAAAATATTAATAATTAACATGTTCCTTTTTATTTTCCTGATTTTTACTTCATGTAAGAAGGATTTTTTGGAGCCAAATCCAACGGACAGGTTATCAGAGGATAATGTATGGAATAGTCCTTCATTGATTGAAGGGTTGCTTTTAGATAATTATAAAAGCCTTTCTTATGGAATTTATAGTCAAGGTGGAGTAGGTGATGACAATCAAATGCTGGCTTCATTAAGTGACGAGGTAGTGTCCATATATGAAGGATATGAAGGCCGGATAATTTTCATGAATGGCCAGCTGAATGCAGATAATGTAGAAAATAGCCGCTTCAATAAGTTGGGCTGGCGGAACCAATATTATTATGTAGCACGGGCCAACGAATTTTTAAATCGTATTAATGAAGTCACTGTTCTCGATGAAGACAGAAAGAAAGCATTAACCGGAGAAATGAAAATGCTAAGGGCTTACAGGTATTTTAACTTATTGAAGCATTTTGGCGGGGTTCCTTTAATTGATAAGCCCTATACGTTAGGCATTGACTATAAAAATATTAAAAGAAGTTCTATTGAGGAAACAATAAACTTTATTATCCGCGAGTTTGATGAAGCTATAGCTTTGTTGCCAATCGAAGCTGTTGAAAGAGGAAGAATTAACAAAAGTATAGCACAAGCACTTAAATCCAGGGTTTTATTATATGTAGCAAGTCCTTTATATAATGCGGAGAATAATGTTGCTAAATGGAGCGATGCCGCCGCAGCTGCTAAAGAAGTTATAGATGCGGGAAAATATTCTTTGGAAATGAATTTAGAGAAGTACCGTCAAATGTTTGTAATTTATAGTCCATCAAGTCCTGAAATTATTTTTGCTAAAGAAACCTCCATCCTGAGCTCACCAGAATATGGAAACAGCGGATTGAATCCCCCAGTAAGTCATGGCACAACCGGGGCAGGCGGCCTTTCTTATTTTACACCGACCCAGCAGATGGTGGATGCGTATGAGATGAGCAATGGTAAGCCTATATCGGATATGGCATCCGGATATAATTCACAGGATCCATATAAGAATAGAGATCCCCGATTTTATGCATTTATTTATCATCATGGGGCAAAACTGAATAATCGTAAGCTTGACTATTCAGTTGATGGTACGGATAGACAGTTTGCTGTTTATGGTAATCCTACCGGCTATAACATGAGGAAGTTTATTAATGAAACACGCTTTAATGCTGATGCCACAGCTATTATTAACCCTGGAATGAATGAAGCGACACCATGGATTCACATCCGTTATGCTGAGATCTTACTGAATTATGCAGAAGCTATTAATGAAGCTGAGGGACCGGTAAATGCTTTTGAGCCTATTAATTTAATCAGACAAAGAGCCGGAATGCCGGATTTGCCCACTAATTTATCCCAAAGCGAGATGCGCCAGCGTATAAGTAACGAAAGAAGGATTGAACTAGCGTTTGAAGAGCATCGCTATTGGGATGTTAGAAGATGGAAAATTGCTGAAGAAACCGGTAATATAACCGTTGAAGGAGTAAAGATCACGAAAGATACAAATGGGACTGATATATTTGAAATTGTACCTGCGGAGGGTCCTGATATAGTGAATAAAAGAACGTTTTTACCATACCAGTATTTTTGGCCGATAATGCGGTCTGAAATTTTAGCTAATCCCAATATTGAACAAAACCCTGGGTATTAATTCGGATGCCACTTGGCCATCTAATGTTGCCCATAACTAAATATGCTGTATAATTTTGGTGTCAGAAAATCCTGTGAAAAAAATAACTACATTCCTTTCATCCGGCGCTTACTAATACTAATTTGTATGAAAAATGCGGTTTCCAAAATCTCTATGATCCTGTTTATTTTGCTTTATAATCTACCCTCTTTTTCTCAGTCTTTTAAAGCCGGCGCAGCTGAAGTAAACATAACTCCTCCTTTAGGAACACTTGTAAACGGTGGCTTCTTTACTAATTATGCCCGCATCATTCATGATTCCATGCATACCAAAGCGTTGGTGCTAAAAAACAATGAAACTACCGTTGCACTCGTGGTAGTTGATATTTGCGAGATGCTAAAAGATTTTATAGATGCAACTAAAAGTCAAATAGAAAACGAAACAGACATTCCGGCAGCAAATATACTGATATCAAGCACACACGCTCATTCTGCCGGAGCGGTGGAGAGTGATTTTTTAGCTTTTGCCGACTTAGGGTATCGAAAAAAACTCCAGGGACTTATTGCTGAATCGGTTAAAAATGCACAGCAAAAGCTGAGACCGGCACAGATCGCTTTTGGTGCTTTTGAAGCTCCCGAACACGTAGTTTGCCGGAGGTATTTTATGAAGGACGGTTACGAAGCTGTGAATCCGGTAACCGGTAAAAAAGACAGGGTGAAAACAAACCCTTTTGAAGACGAAAAAATGATTGAACGGCCTGTAAATCCGGTTGATCCGCAATTATGTTACCTGGCTGTAAAGGGACTTGATAATAACTGGATTTCATTGCTGGCCAATTATTCTTTGCATTACGTGGGAGACTTTCCGGATGGAACTATTTCTGCTGACTATTTTGGTGAGTTTTCCGCCAGAATAAAACAAAAGTTAAATGCCCCGATGGATTTTGTTGCGATGATGAGCAATGGAACCAGCGGGGATGTTAATATTATCGACTTCCTGCATCCCGACCGCTATCCGAAAGACGATTTTAAGAAAACAGCAGTAATTTCTGAAGATCTGGCACGAAAGGTTGATCGATCGCTATCTGAAGTAAAATGGCAAAAGCAAGCAGTTCTGGCCTCATATGTTTCAGATTTTCCGGTGGCAACTCGCAAGCCTTCTCTCCAGGAAGTTCTGGAAGCAAAAAAAATAGTAGAAAAAACAGATTTCACAAAAATCCGGGATAACGGAGATGCTATGAAGCAACTGTTTGCATATGAACAAGTGATGCTGAATGAATTTGCCGACACCATTCATTTTGCAATTCAGGCTTTAAAAATCGGAGATGCCACTATTGGAGGACTGGGAGGAGAAATATTTGCCGAAACAGGCTTGTGGTTAAAAAAACAAAGTAAGGTAAACCATTATTTTACGATTGGCCTTGCGAATGGGTATGTAGGCTATGTTCCACCGGCAAAAGATATAGACTTAGGCGGGTACGAAACATGGCGGTGCCGAACAAGCTATCTGGAGAAAAATGCAGAAGAAAAAATAAGAGCAGAGCTGCTTAGACTGATTAATAAAACAAAATAATTTCTTTCAGATGATCTTAACTGCCCCGTTTTGTTTTCGCATAACGTGTAATAAATAGAGTAAAATGAGAATACTATTTTTTGTCGCTTTGCTATCCTTAATAACAGGTAAAATAACCGGTCAGCATACTATACTGCCAGAGCCTCAAAAAATAAGCTACGGAAAAAATTTTCTGCCAATACAAGGTCTGACTATGGCTTTTCAAACTGCTCCTACAATAGAGGATAGTTTTGCTGCTTCAGAACTTTCCAGGGCTATTAAAGAGCAAACTGCTCTGGTAGTTCCCATTGGTTCATTGGCATCAAATGTAAAAATTACATTTAGCCGCACGGGCACATTGCCTTCTTTACCGAAGCCCAATGAGCGTATTGGCAAGCAATCAAGAGAAGCATATAGTATCAGTATAAGAACAAATAGTATTCACATCCGTTCTGAATCTTCTGCGGGTTTGTTTTACGCGGTACAAACGTTGCGACAAATGATTGTATTTAAGGACAGTACCTATTATTTCCCCGAGGTTGAAATAGTTGACTGGCCTTCAATGGCCTACAGAGGTTTTATGATGGATATGAGCCATATGCAGCTTCCAAGGATAGAAGAAATAAAAAGGCAGATTGATTTTTTAGCGATGTGGAAGGGTAATCAATATTTGTTTTATTCAGAAGCAAGCATTGAAATGGATGGCTATCCTTTGCTGATGAAAAATGCACAGTTTAAAAAAAAGGAGGTAAAAGAAATTATTGAATACGCAAAGATTCGACATGTAGATGTGGTGCCAAATATGGAATTATACGGACATACGCACGATTTATTAAAGCTCGAGCATTATTCTGACCTGGCAGTAGTACCACATGGAGGTGAATTCAAACCTACGGATGAGAGAGTGCAAATAATTGTAAATGACTGGATACGGCAAATAGCTAATTTATTCCCAAGCCCATTCTTTCATATAGGTTTTGATGAAACATTTTTACTTGAAAAAGAAGCAAAAAAACTGAAAAGGGCACCTGATGAATTATACATTGAAATGCTCAATAAAACCACCTCCACGGTAAATCTATTAGGCAAAACACCAATGGTTTGGGCTGATATGCTGCAACAATTTCCCTCAGGCATACCAGGAATAAAACAAAAATTTTATGCCATTCCCTGGCATTACTTCGCCATGAGTAAAGAAGAGTATAAACAAAATTTGCAGCCTTTTGCAGATAATCAAATACAAATGATTTTGCAGGGGGCATCACTAAACTGGAATTGGGTGGTGCCTGCTTATGAGTTATCTTTTAACAACACTGATTCATTGATCGCTGCAGGAAAAAAATATGGCGCCGTTGGTTACATCACATCTGGCTGGACGGATGATACGCAAACATTAATGCGTCTTGCCTTTCCAGATATAGCTTATGGAGCTTCAGCATCCTGGCAAGCATCACCAGTAAAGCGACGCGATTTTTTTAATACCTATGCCAGAGCCCAATATCCGGAGAATAGTTCAGACAAAATTTCTAAAGCACATACTGCGCTGATGAAATCAGAATCTTTTATTAGAGGAGCGGTAGGGAATACTGATCCGGCATTTTGGATAAATCCGTTTGATTCAATATTTTTTATGAAGATTCAGGCCAATATCCCGCAATTAAAAATGGGAAGAATGGAAGCTGAAAAGGCAAAGATATACCTATACGAATGCCTTGGTGATAAGGAGGCTGATTCCTCCCTAATTCATACACTTTTAACGGGTGCTGCTATGTTAGATTACTTATCTGTAAAGTGCCTGTATGCCAATGAGATTTTCGAGTTCTGGCAAGAGGTGGAGAAGAGTGCCGATAAAGAAAAAGCATTAAGGGCATTTTTTTTAGAAGTAGTTTGGAACTTTCATACCAGAACCTCTGATATGCAGGATTTTATTGCTGAAACAAAAGCAATGTTCAGGCAGGCGTGGTTAAGTGAGTATACGCCTTTCCGCCTGGAAATAGGCTTACGGAAATATGATATGGAAATGGAGTTTTGGATAAAACTTCAGAGAAGGTTTGAAAAAGTATATACAAATTACAGGTCTGGTACAAAATTGCCGGAATGGAAATCAATAATAGCTATTGAATAATTTAAGGCTTTAGATGCAACAGACCTTTTTAAATATACATCTAAAATCTATACCAGTATTATGACGAAATGTTTTCAACCGCTGAAGTGGTTAATGCTAATAAATAGCTGTCTGCTGTTATCCGGTATATCGGTTGCACAGCAACCATCAAAAACACCTGTTATGGGATGGATGAGCTGGAACCTTTACAGGGAAAATGTGAGCGAAAAAGTGATCAGAGAGATAGCAGATGCATTAGTTGCTACCGGACTTGATAAAGCAGGCTACACTTTAATTTCGATTGATGATGGTTGGACTGGCGGGAGGGATATGTATAACAACATTATACCCAATTCTGACAAATTTCCGGGTGGAATGAAAGCACTAACGGATTATGTTCATAGTAAAGGATTAAAGCTTGGGATATATTCATCGGCAGCTCAACTGACTTGCCTTGATCTTACAGGCAGTTATGGTTTTGAACAACAAGACGCAAATCAGTTTGCAGAATGGGGCATTGATTATTTGAAGTATGATTGGTGTGGCGATGCGCCCAATAATGATCCGGCTGAATTACGGCTTCGAAATCAGGCAATGTCTAAGGCAATCGCGAATACTAAAAAACCAATCGCATTTGCTTTTTGGGGCGGTCATTATCCTGAAGACTGGGTAAAGTCTGCAGGCAGTAACTGGCGCATAGATTATGATATACGGGATGTATGGA
>JAYUXA010000287.1:0-5839 GCA_043753245.1 Chitinophagaceae bacterium | reverse complement strand
GCATAACAGTCTGTATTTAACAGCATATTGCAAATCGCTGGCATGCTAGTTGAAAAATATAGTTAACTTTAAATCAGATATATGAACATCAGATCGCTTTCATTGCTTTTGCTTTTGGTTGTTTTAGCCAGCTCTGGTTTTGCCCAGGGGTTTCATATCGGAGTTAAGGGTGGAGCAAACCTATATAAGATTTCCGGCACTGCTTTTAAAAGTGAATTTGATTATGGATACACTGCAGGTTTGTTTGCCGAAATAAAACTAGCTAAACACTGGGCCCTTCAGCCAGAAGTTTTGTGGAATCAGTCAGTTACCCACACTACGGATGATTTCCGGAGGATTTATCACACCACGGCCAGCGAATTGCTGGATATAAAGCTAAATTACCTGACGATTCCTTTGCTGCTCAGCTATCGTCCTTCAAAATTTATCACGCTACAGGCTGGTCCGCAATACGGACTTTTAATTAATCAAAGTCAGGACCTTGTTCAAAATGGTAAAAATGCATTTAAGTCAGGGGACCTTTCGCTGTTGAGCGGGCTTCAGTTTAATATTGGAGGATTGAAAGTGGGAGGACGTTATGTGGTTGGAGTAACCAATATTAATAATGTCGATAACCGTGAACCATGGAGAAATCATGGATTTCAGCTGTATGCCGGATTCCGGATCATCTGACATCGGATAATGATTGCTAAGTACTTACTACCAATAAAGAACATCTGCTTGTATCCATTCCTTTTCTGATCTTACTTTATTTACTGCATAAAATTCCTGTTTTTGTCCTTTAAACAGCCATAAACCTGTTATTCATGGCATTAAACTTGACCTATAAGGACTCCGGTGTAAAAAAGGAGAAATCCGCACAGGAAGTGTTATTTTGTCATAGATAAATAGCTTTAATGAACGAGACTTTTAGATTTGGACCGGAAGAAGAAATGGATTTTATCCCAATTATCCCCCTTAATGAAAATGATGAAAATGGCCAAGAACTGGTTGTGCCCGCTGAACTTCCCCTGCTGCCATTGAGAAATACGGTATTATTTCCTGGAGTGGTGCTGCCGATAACGGTTGGAAGAGACAAAAGTATCAGGGCCGTCAACGATGCATACAAGGCTGACAAACTGGTTGGCGTAGTAGCACAAAAAGACAGTGATGTGGAAGATCCGACAGTCAGTGATCTCGAAGATGTAGGAACAGTAGCCAGGATCGTTAAATTAATAAAGATGCCTGACGGTGGCACTACGGTGATCATTCAGGGCAAGGTAAGGTTTAGGGTCGGAGCTATCATTTCGGATGATCCTTATTTTAAAGCGCAGGTAGAGACACTAGTAGACGAGGATACTCCCAAAGACCAGGATTTCGAAGCTTATGTTTCTAACATCAAGGATCTTGCTGCACAGATCATTCACCTTTCACCTAATATTCCTTCCGAAGCAGGCATTATCCTGAAGAATATTGAAAATCCTTCTTTTCTTATTCATTTCATTTCAGGGAATCTGAATACTGACCTGGTTGAAAAACAAAAATTACTGGAGCTTAACAATATACAGGCCCGTGCAGACCTGCTGATGAAATTATTACAGCGGGAACTCCAGTTTGCCGAACTAAAGAACAAAGTGACCGTAAAAACAAAAACGGAGCTGGATAAACAACAGCGTGAATATTTTTTGCAACAGCAGTTAAAAAGCATCAAGGACGAACTGGGCGGCGATAACAACGACCGGGAAGTGAAGGAGATGCAGAAAAAAGCCGAAACCAAAAAGTGGCCGGAAGCAACAAAGGACATGTTCCGTAAAGGCGTTGAAAAGCTGGAAAGAATGCATCCCAGTACTCCTGATTATTCAATTGTGTACAATCACCTCGATCTGATGCTTGACCTTCCCTGGGATGATTACACACCTGATTTATATGATCTGCGTAAAGCAAAAAAAATACTCGACCAGGATCATTACGGAATGGCCAAAGTAAAAGAAAGAATTCTGGAATATATGGCAGTACTAAAATTAAAGGGGGATATGAAAAGTCCTATACTTTGTTTTGTCGGCCCTCCAGGTATCGGTAAAACCTCTCTGGGCAGAAGTATTGCCAGCGCTATTGGCAGAAAATACGTTCGGCTTAGCTTGGGCGGACTGCATGATGAAAGTGAAATAAGGGGACACCGTAAAACATATATTGGTGCAATGCCCGGAAGGATCATTCAATCCATCCGCAAGATTAAATCTTCCAATCCGGTGATGATCCTGGATGAAATTGATAAAGTAGGTCATGATAACCGCGGAGATCCGTCGTCTGCATTACTGGAAGTACTGGACCCGGAACAGAATAATAGTTTTTATGATAATTATTTGGAGCTGGAATATGATTTAAGTAAAGTCCTGTTTATTGCTACAGCCAACGACATCAATAATATTCAGCCTGCATTGCGCGACAGACTCGAGATCATTCATCTCAGCGGATATGCGGTAGAAGAAAAAATAGAGATTGCTAAACGTCATCTGTTACCCAAACAAAGGGAAGCCCATGGCTTAAAAAATATAGCTTTTAAGATCGGGGATAAAATTCTGGAAAGGATGATACAGGATTACACCAGAGAAAGCGGAGTACGGGAACTCGACCGATATCTCGCATCGGTGATGCGGTATGAGGCTAAGGAATTTGCAATGAAGAATAAAGTGAAGAGTACCATGACGATGCCTGATGTTGAAAAAATACTGGGTAAGGCCAGATACAGCAATGAATTGTATAAAGTGGCGAATATGCCGGGGGTAGCTGTAGGGCTAGCCTGGACCTATGTTGGCGGCGATATTCTGTTTGTCGAAACCAGTATAAGTGACGGCAAGGGAGAGTTGAAATTAACCGGTAATCTGGGTAATGTAATGAAAGAAAGTGCCACTACTGCGCTTACCTATCTACAGTCTAATGGGAAAAAAGCGAATATAGACCCTGAACTGTTCGCAAAGAAAATGGTGCATGTGCATGTACCGGAAGGTGCTGTTCCCAAGGACGGCCCAAGTGCAGGTATCACCATGATGACCTCTATCGCCTCGGCGCTTACCGGAAAGAAGGTTAGGCCTTATCTGGGCATGACAGGAGAAATTACACTTCGTGGTCAGGTATTACCGGTAGGTGGAATAAAAGAAAAGATCCTTGCAGCTAAGCGTGCAGGTTTAAAAGAAATTATTCTATGCTGGCAGAATGAAAAGGACATAGAAGAAATTGATCCGGAATTTATTAAAGGAATGAAATTCCATTATGTAAAAACCATGTTGCAGGTGCTGGATATTGCATTGAATTAATAGTATTGAACGAATTATTTTTCAACAAATACTCTTCTGCTGCCATACCAGTTTTTTAAAGAATCCCGGATTCTGGCTGTATCGGAGGGCAGTGCAGGAATAGTAATATACAAAGTGAATAAAGTGGAGTCTGCGGACTCCATTTTAATGTCCGTGCGGTTGTCTTTTAACTGATTAAATCGTTTAAGTGCGCGTTTTTTATTAGCCGTTCTTTCAATAATGAATTTATAGTATCCGGCAGCGATAGTACTTTGCAGTGAGGAAGATTCAATTATTTTTTTTACGGAATCGAGGAGGATAGCAGACCTGGACGGATCTGCCGGAGCAATAGCTGCCGTACCGCTCTGTTCCATCGGAGAAGTGGAAGAATTAGTTCTGTTGTATAAAGCATATCCTCCCCAGATCACCAGAATTAATCCTCCGATGAGTCCAAAAGCAACCAATAATTGTTTTGAATTGTTATTCGGCGTATGATCCTCGCCGTAAGTAATTCTTTTTCTAGCCGCGTCCTCCTTATAATTAGCATTAAAAAATCCTTCCATTTTAGGAAGGGAAGGTTCACCTGGAGTAAATTCCAGCAGGCCGGTTTTTGTTTTCATCAGTGAGCCGATGCCATCAATATGAAAGGGTTTACCAATGTTAAGGAGAATTTTTCCATCTGACAAAAAGGAATCGAGGTCAGATTCGGCCAGAGGTTTAATTTTTCCGGTTTCTGTTCTGATAAAACTGATCAGGTCCTCATCAGCCTGAATTATTGGTTTTTGTTCATATTTTATCTGTTGAAGAAAATCGGAAAAGAGCTTGTCCGCCGGTTCGGGTATAGTTACCGATTGGTCTATGGAGAAAATCCCAATGCCGGGTAAGCTTAACTTTTTACGCTGGTAAAGGTAACGCGCGAATAAAGCGGATAATTTCAAGATAACTGGGTTTGTTCTGCACAAGTTAAAGATTAATTGTGGCTAACCCAAGCTTCCTTGCGCGAAGGAATTAATTTTACCGCTCAACTAATACGCTATGCTGGAAGAAAAAGAACGCTTATTTCTCAATTACTGGTCTGTTCACAGAGAAAAGGAGCGGCGCCCCGGATATCAGCTTCTGACAGGATTACCCATTGGGTTGCTTTTTGCGCTACCGATCATTTTTCTATTATTTACCGGTAAGTACTGGTATAAGAGAGCAGATATGGTGGCTAACAGCAAGCTAAGTCTTGGTGTGCTGGCCATTGCCATAGTGCTTATTGCTTTATTTATATCCATGCTTTATAAAAGACATCAATGGGAAATGAAGGAACAGCAATTCATGGAACTAAAGGCAAAGGACAAAAAAAATGCTTAACTATTTATAGGGTATGCAGCGTTGTAGTACTGTATACTGTCAAGTATCCGAATCATATATTTGTAAAAACAACCTGATAATGAAGAAAGGAATAATTTTAATACTGTGTGTGGCCGTTGTAACAGCATCCTGCCTGAAATCCGAAAACAAAAAAACCTGTCCTTACCAGCAGTCATCGGTTATAGCACCTGCTGCTGAACAACTGTCGCTCGATACGTATATTGATACCAATAATATCGATGCAGTAAAACACCCTGCTGGCTTTTATTATAAAATTATTACACCCGGCAACGGCACGGACAGTATCCGGCTTTGTTCTCAAATTCAACTTAGCTACAAGGGGAAACTGGTGAACGACACCATCTTTGACCAGAGTAATAATGTGGTATTTGTGTTAGGGGCAGTAATTGATGGATGGAAAAAAAGCATTCCGATGATCAAAAGAGGGGGAGAGATCAATTTGTACATTCCTCCAAGCCTGGGTTACGGAAACACCGATGTTACCAATAAGAATACGGGAAAGGTTATTATACCTGCAAATTCAATTCTCCTGTTTAATGTAAAGGTGACGGACTACGACGCTGGATATTAATATACATTTGTTGAAAATTGCTCTTGCCACACGAAGCGATCTCAGTATTTGATATTTTTAAAATCGGAGTAGGACCTTCCAGTTCCCATACTCTGGGCCCCTGGAGAGCTGCGCAGCAGTTTCTTGCAAAAATAGAATCACAACGATCTATACAGGATATTACTTCTGTACGTGTTTTACTATATGGCTCTCTGGCAAAAACAGGACCCGGTCATGGAACAGATATAGCCGTTCAACTTGGATTGAACGGAGAGGATCCTGTTACGTGTGATGTGGACGCCATCATGGCCAGGATCGAAGACATTCGGGTAATGAAAAAAATACTGCTTCAGGGTCGCCATGAAATTGATTTTGATCCCAGGGAGGACATTGAATTTTTCATCACCGAATCACTGCCCTATCACCCTAATGCACTCAGTTTTCTGGTAACCTATAATGACGGACAACAAGTTGCTGAAACCTATTATTCCATAGGTGGCGGTTTTGTGGTGCAGGAGAATGAAAAACCATCTCTTCACGCTGCAGTACAGCTGCCATTTCCCATAAATAAGGCACAGGATATTTTACATTGGTGCAGAAAGACCGGTTTGAGTATTCACGAAGTGGTTCTGGAGAACGA
>JAYUXA010000286.1:0-2702 GCA_043753245.1 Chitinophagaceae bacterium | reverse complement strand
CATGGTTTTTTAATTAGATACTCTTCTCAAGGTATACAAAGCTATTATCCGTTTTAAAAATCTTTTTGACGTAAGTATTCCTGCAGCATGATCGTAGCAGCAATCTCGTCCACCAGGGCTTTATTGCGGCGCTGCATTTTTTTCATGCCCATATCGATCATCGCCTGGGAAGCCATTTTGGAAGTGTACCGTTCGTCAACAGTTTTCAACGGCATAGCAGGAAATTCTTTATTGATCTTTTTTATGATGTTGCGCACCAGCGGGGTGGCATGGGTGTCGGTATCATCCCAGTTTTTGGGCTCCCCGATCACGATCAGTTCTACCGGTTCCTTACTGAAATAATCTTTTAGAAACCTGATCAGGTCGTGCGAGGATACCGTTGTCAGGCCGGTAGCGATAATTTGAAACGGATCCGTCACTGCAATGCCTGTGCGTTTCAAACCATAATCTATTGCGAGTATCCTGGCCATAATTAATTAACAAGCATATCGGAGATCACAAAAAAGGCAAAAGCCACGCTGGCAATACCGTTGGCTGTCATAAAAGCAATATTTACGCGGGAGAGATCATTGGGTTTAACAATAGAATGCTGGTAAAACAACATGCCGGCGAATACGGCAGTGCCCATCCAGTACAACCAGTGAAAATTTCCCAGCAGACCAGCACTGATGACCAGTAAAATGGAAATAGAATGCAGCAGTTCTGAAAAATGCAATGCATTTTTTTTACCCAGCCACACGGGAATGGAATGCAGTTGCTGCGATTTGTCGAATTCCACATCCTGAAGTGCATAAATTATATCGAACCCGCTCACCCAGCAGATCACTACAAATGAAAAAAGAAGAGGCAACAGGGTGAAAACACCGGTCACCGACAGGTATGCACCGATCGGGGCCAGGGAAAGACCTGCCCCTAAAACCAGGTGACAAAGCGGAGTAAACCGTTTGGTATAACTGTAAAACAGCACCACAAACAACGCCACAAAAGATAAATAAAAACAAAGAATATTAATAAACCAGGTGGTTGTGATAAAGGCGATGCAATTCAGCAATACAAAAATCAGGGCATGATTTGCAGATATGATTCCGGCAGGAATTTCCCGGATCGCCGTCCTGGGATTCTTCGCATCGAAATTTTTATCCAGCCAGCGGTTAAAACCCATTGCGGCACTGCGCGCAAAGATCATACAAAGCAACACCAGCAGAAACTTCACCAGAAAAAACTTCCAGTCTATAAACCACAACGCGTTATCTGCCTTCCAGCCGGTCATTTTGTTGAGATTCATTTGCCCGGGATTGGGATTACTGAGTATACCCAGAAATAACCCGATCATCGCAAAAGGGAGCGCGAAAATCGTGTGCGAAAATTTTACCAGGCTCAAATATTTTTTCACCATTCGTTTCAATTAGAATAAGTTGGAAGTCTACCTGGGCACCCTTCCTGCCAGTTCCCATAACACAATACCCACAGCCACAGAAATGTTCAGCGAATGTTTCATTCCAAATTGGGGGATCTCAATACATCCGTCACAGCTTTTCAGCACCTCCGGATCTACTCCGCTTACCTCATTGCCAAAAATAACGGCCATTTTACCGGTATTTTCCAAAGAAAATTCCTGCAAAGAAATGCTTTTTTCTACTTGCTCTACCGCGAAAACACGGTAACCCTCCAATTTTAACTGATCCACGGCAGCGGTTGTAGTCTCCCAATACTGCCAGTCTACCGTCTCCGTGGCCCCAAGCGCTGTCTTATGGATATCCCGGTGCGGGGGCCGTGGAGTGTAGCCACAGAGCAGTATGGCACTTATCAGGAATGCATCCGCCGATCTGAATATACTGCCTACATTGTGCATGCTGCGAACATTGTCCAGCACTACTACCAAAGGAAATTTCTCCGACTGTTTAAAGTCTTCCACCGATTTACGGTCCAGCTCCGAAATATTTTTAATTTTCACTTTTCAGGTCGTTATTGTTAATTTGGCGCATTTTACATTTTATTTCTGAATTTAATTCATTGGCCATCAAATCCACAACAGATACACCCCTGATGCAACAGCACCGGGCCATTAAGCAAAAATACCCTGATGCACTGCTGCTTTTCAGGGTGGGTGACTTTTACGAAACCTTTGCAGAAGATGCGATCATCACTTCCAGGGTTCTGGGCATCACCCTTACCAGGAGAAACAACAGTAACGCCTCGTCGAGTGAACTGGCAGGCTTTCCGCACCATGCGCTCGATACCTACCTGCACAAACTGGTAAAGGCCGGTTACCGGGTAGCCATCTGCGACCAACTGGAAGATCCTAAACAAGCAAAAGGAATTGTGAAAAGAGGAGTTACCGAACTGGTAACGCCAGGTATAGCCACCAACGACAAACTCCTGGACCATAGCAGCAATAATTTTCTGGCAGCCATCCATTTCAGTGAAAACAAAACAGGTATCGCTCTTCTGGATATTTCCACAGGAGAATTTTTTGTAGCCGAAGGTTCGCATGAATATGCAGACAAACTGCTGCAGACCCTTAATCCTGCCGAAGTTATTTTTCAACGCAGCTATCAGAAACACTTTAAAGAACAATTCGGCACCCGGTTTTATACCTATTCGCTGGAGAGCTGGATATTCGATTATAAATATGCTACGGAAAGTTTATTAAAACATTTTCAAACACATTCCCTTAAAGGTTTTGGTATTGAAGAGCTGCA
>JAYUXA010000285.1:0-5867 GCA_043753245.1 Chitinophagaceae bacterium | reverse complement strand
TGGACAGATGAGTGTACTCCGGAAATTCTTTAAGGTATTTCGCCAGGTAAACCGTGCTCCTGGCATTTTTGTACTGCACCGGAAAGATATGAACCGGAATGAAGTCCTGGCCCTGGGCATGGGCATGCGCCGCAAGGATATAAAGCTCTTCAATTTGCTGGTCCATGATGGGTATACACCCCGTGGTCACACATTTGCCATGGATATAAATATCCCCTCCTGGCTGTAAGGAATCACCCAGTATACGATCGGACGAATTCGGATAGTTGAGTCCCAGAGAAAGATAATAATTACTGCGGGGATTGAATTCGTTGATACAATAGAACCCTTCAGGCACCTGATAATCACCCTGCATACGCTTGGGGCCAAGTGTTCCGGCCAATGCGCAGACTTTATAGGTTTTAAACAACCTGTATTGTCCGGAATATTCAGATCTGACCCATACTTCCAGCTCACTGTCAAACTTGAACGACCGTATGTACATATTCCGGACCGGCCACTCAAGGTTTTTTTCACGAAACTGCCTTATAAGGGTATCTTCCTTTCGTTTTAAAGCATCACCAAAACGGGGAAAGGAACGCTGGTAATCAAAAAAGTTAAACCCGCTTGCCTGGGTTTGCCCCTGCAAGCTGGTAAAAATCAAAACCGAAACACACAGTATAAGTAGGTTTTTCATGAACACGAACTCTTTCTTAAACGTAAATACAGTACAAAAATTTCAGGACAAAATTAATACAATACGTTTTGTTGCCGGGCATTGATTGTACACGCGTGTGGATTACTATAACCCTATTTTAAATATTCTACAGGTTTCCCCTAAGATCCTGTTCCCGCTCTATAGCTTCAAACAGAGCTTTAAAATTCCCTTTCCCAAAGCTTTGGGCACCCTTACGCTGAATGATCTCAAAAAACAGGGTAGGCCGGTCTTGTAATGGTTTTGCAAAGATCTGAAGCAGGTATCCTTCACTGTCCCGGTCAATCAAAATGCCCAGCCTGCTTAATATAGCCAGATCTTCTTCAATAGATCCAACGCGTTCCCCTACCGTTTCATAATATCCGGATGGGATGGTAAGAAACTCTACTCCCCTGCTCTTAAGTTGGGTAACCGTTTCGATAATATTTTCCGATGCGATGGCTACATGCTGAACGCCTTCCCCTTTATAATATTCCAGGTACTCTTCCACCTGGGATTTTTTCTTGCCTTCAGCAGGTTCATTAATCGGGAATTTAACAAATCCATTCCCATTGCTCATCACCTTACTCATTAAAGCAGAATATTCAGTAGAGATGTCTTTATCGTCGAAGCTCAATATGTTACGAAACCCCATTACCTCTTCATAAAACTTTACCCAGGTGTCCATTTTATTCCAACCGACGTTTCCAACGCAATGATCTACGTATAATAACCCGCTTGAAACAGGATTATAATTGGATTTCCATTCCCGAAATCCAGGCATAAAGGGTCCGGTATAATTCTTCCTTTCTATAAATAAATGAACGGTTTCTCCGTAGGTATGAATGCCGGAAAGAATGACCTCCCCAAATTCATCCCGTAAAAGTGTTGGCTCCATATAACTCTTGCCGCCCCGGGATGTAGTTTGTTTCCAGGCATCCGCCGCATCGTTTACCCGAAGCGATAAAAATTTGACTCCGTCCCCGTGTGTGTATATATGATCTGCCATTTCATTATGAGGTTTTAGCGGGGTGCTAAGCACAAACGTGAGCTTGTTTTGCCGGATAACATAACTCACTTTGTCTTTCATACCCGTTTCAGGTCCGGCATAGGCGAGGGATTGAAAGCCAAAAGCTGTCTTATAAAAATGAGCTGCCTGTTTAGCATTTCCCACAAAAAATTCGACGTAGTCAGTGCCCTGAAGTGGTAAAAAATCGCTTTCAGCAGTCAGAGATGAAAGTATAGAAGGAATGGAAGACATAACTTAATTGTTTTAATAGTGCTTAAGCACGGGATTCTGGAAATAAAAAGCAAAAAGGAGAAATCACTAAAACCTTGGGGATTCCATCGCCAGCGTAATCATAAGCAGACAGTAACCTATGCGGGCATCAGAAAAAATCTTATGAGCATAATCGGGTCGCATGGAAGGGTAAAGGTAAACTTCTTTATACAGATAGCTATATTTGCGGCTTAATAAAAACCAAATGCTAAAAACGGGAATACTGGGAGGCGGACAACTGGGTAGAATGCTTCTGCAGACTGCTGTTAATTACCCGGTAGAAACGTATGTATTGGAAAATGATGCCTCCTGCCCTGCCGCCCACCTCTGTCATCATTTTACAATGGGCGATATCAGGGATTTTAACGATGTCTACAATTTTGGTAAACATCTTGACGTAATTACCATTGAAATAGAATCAGTAAACATTGACGCGCTGGAAAAACTTCAGAAGGAAGGGGTACGGGTTTATCCAACACCTTCGGCATTGCGCATTATAAAGAATAAAATACATCAAAAAGAATTTTATGTGTCGCTGCAAATTCCTTCTTCCCCGTTTATTATTACCCGCACTCTTGAAGAACTCCGGCAGCAATCGGATTTTTTTCCCGCCATGCATAAAATTGCCGAAGGTGGATACGATGGCCGCGGAGTGCAGGTAATTAATGAGCTTAGCGATACATATAAAGGTTTTGATGCACCTGCTATTCTTGAAAAAATGGTGGATGTTCATAAAGAGATTGCACAGATCGTTGCCATGAGTGACACCGGAGAGATCGCATTGTATCCGCCGGTGGACATGGTTTTTGACACTGACCTGAACCTGCTGGATTTTCAGTTGAGTCCGGCAGATATTCCTGAAAAAACAAAATGGAAAATAGAAGCGATCGCACTTGCTGTAGTAAAAGGGTTAAAAAGTGCAGGGATATTTGCGGTAGAATTTTTTATAACTAAAAACGGGGATGTCTTTGTAAATGAAACCGCTCCAAGGGTTCACAATAGCGGTCATCACACCATCGAAGCGAATTACAGCTCGCAGTTCGACATGCTATGGCGAATACTGCTGGGTTATCCGTTGGGAAACACCGCTGCCATTATGCCTGCGGCAATTGTCAATCTTCTTGGGGAAAAGGATTTCAGCGGCCCCGCGAAATATAACGGACTGCCGGAGGTACTTAAAATGAGAAATGTATTTGTTCACCTGTATGGTAAAAAGGAGACAAGACCCGGCAGGAAGATGGGACACGTTACGATCATCAGCAAGGACATGAAGGACCTGGTATACACTGCAAATAAAATAAAACAGTTGTTGAAAGTGACCAGTTTAGCGGGGTAGCCTAACCGGCTTTTTCAGGTTTCGCCAGTTTCGGGCAGAGAGAGCGTCCAACCGATAGTTTTAGTTAACCAGACTTTTTATCGCCAGACAACCGCCAATGCATAGTATCAAGATTGTTATATTGTCTCTGATGTCCGGGTATTTTCTTTTTGCATGCAAGGAGAAAAAAGCAATACCTCCTTCTCCTTCTGCCAGTTCGGTGCAACAGGCAGAAGCGTTTGTTGCAAGACTTCGTCCGCTTAATGAAAATCTGGAGGTGCCTGGTACCCTACTTCCCTTTGAAACGACCGAGATCAGACCCGAAATTGCCGGCAGGATAATTGAAATAAATATTCCTGAAGGACGAATGGTATCGAAAAGCACCCTGCTCGTTAAATTATTTGATGGTGACCTTCAGGCACAGTTGCAGAAATTACGGGTACAACTCTCTATCGCCCAGAAAACATCTGAAAGGCAGAGAGCTCTTCTTAATATCGGAGGGATCAGCCAACAGGAAGCCGATCTGGGTGAGTTGGCGGTCAGCAACCTTAAGGCAGATATTGAACTGATCATTGTAAGTATAACTAAAACAAGAATTGTTGCGCCATACAGTGGAAAGACCGGATTAAAGAATGTGAGCACAGGTGCCTATGTTACTACTGCTGATATTCTTACCACTATCAGCCAGGTTAATCGCCTTAAACTTGATTTTACGGTACCTGAAAAATACAGTGAGCTAATGAATACGGGCCGAAAAGTAAAATTTGAAATCAACGGATCCCGGCAGGTTTTCAATGCCACTATTATGGCAACTGAATCCGTTATTGCGACCGATACCAGAAGCCTGAAAGTACGCGCCATAGTAGAGGGGAACCAGAGTATACTTGTACCCGGAGCATTCGCAAAAGTATTGCTGGAGCCGGGAAAACAGAAAGAGCCGCTGGTGGTTCCTACACAGGCTGTCATACCGCTGGCCCGTAATAAACAGGTCATTGTATACCATAATGGAAAGGTTGAATTCAGAATAGTGCAGACAGGTATCCGCGATTCTGCATATGTCCAGATATTGGATGGCCTCAAGGTGGGTGACACGGTCATTACCACCGGCCTGCTGGCCATCAGACCGGAAAGCATTGTTCGAATTACCAGGGTACATTAATTTCTGAAAGGTTACCAATAAGAAAACGTCCAAAGTTGTATGAACATCTCGGAGTTAAGTTTAAGGAGACCCGTTCTTGCCACCGTATTAAATGTGGTAATTATAGTATTCGGGATCATTGGATTCACGTTTCTCGGTATTCGTGACTACCCTGCTATCGATCCTCCTAATATTAATGTACGCACAGCTTATTCAGGTGCCAATGCCGATATCATAGAATCACAGATCACAGAGCCACTGGAAAAAGCAATCAACGGTATCGCAGGAATAAAAAATATTACTTCCTCGAGTAGTCAGGGTACCAGCAGTATTAATGTGGAATTCGAATTGAATATTGACCTGGAAGCTGCGGCAAGCGATGTGCGGGATAAAGTGTCGCAGGCGGTTAGAAGTCTGCCTCAGGATCTGGATGCACCACCTGTAGTATCAAAAGCAGATGCCAGTTCAGACGCTATCATTTCGATGACGGTCCAAAGCAATACGAAAAACCAACTGGAAGTAACAGAATATGCAAATAATGTGCTGGTAGAACGGCTGCAAACCATTCCAGGCGTTAGCAGTATACAGGTATGGGGAGAAAAGAAATATGCAATGCGCATATGGTTTGATCCTATTAAACTGAGCGCGTACAATCTTACTCCTAATGATGTGGAAGCTGCGCTGCTGCGCGAAAATGTAGAGCTGCCGTCGGGAAAGATTGCAGGCAATACCACGGAACTTACCGTTCGGACTTTTGGAAGACTAACCACCGAAAAGGACTTTAATAACGTAATCATTAAAAATGTAAATGGTGCAGATATACGGCTTAGCCAGATTGGCGAAGCGGTACTGGGCCCCGAAAATGAAGAAACAATTCTAAAAGAAAGCGGTATACCCATGATCGCTCTGGCCATAGTGCCGCAACCAGGTACAAATTATGTAGCGATCTCCAATGAATTTTATAAAAGGCTGGAGCAATTAAAAAAAGATGTACCTCCCGATATCAAATTGAATATTGCCCTCGATCAGACCAGGTTCATTAAGCGATCTATTCTGGAAGTGGAAGAAACACTGATCATTTCTTTTGTGCTGGTTGTACTGGTTATTTATTTATTCTTCCGCGACTGGCTTATTGCGTTGAGGCCACTTATCGACATTCCCGTAGCACTTATAGGAACTTTTTTTATTATGTACCTCAGCGGCTTTACGATTAATGTGCTCACCTTGCTGGGTATTGTACTCGCCACCGGCCTGGTGGTAGATGATGGTATCGTGGTAACGGAGAATATCTATAAAAAGATGGAAGGAGGCATGCCGAAATACCAGGCAGCCAAAGAAGGATCCAGAGAGATCTATTTCGCGATTATTGCTACATCGGTTACGCTCGCAGTAATTTTTCTGCCCATCATTTTCTTACAGGGATTTGTCGGAAGATTGTTCCGGGAATTTGGTATCGTGGTAG